>JANOXC010000056.1:0-12135 GCA_031418215.1 Bacteroidota bacterium | reverse complement strand
GGTGGAATGATGGCAAAAATGCTGCAAAACGACTGGTTGCGTGGAAAAAATGAAATATCAGCCTCCTATAAAAAAAAGCTCGGCTCGGCTAAAAGTAACATTGTGATAATTGCCAGCTATTTCCTTCCTTCCCGAACGCTTTTAAAAATAATTATCAGGATGGCAAAAAAAGGGCGAAGCATAACTATCATACTATCTAAGAATAGTGATGTGCCATTCATTAAACCGGCCATCGCCTATTTATACAATAAGCTTTTAAGAAATGGCATCCGGATCTTTGAATATAACGAGGCAGTATTGCATGCCAAAGCTGTAGTAGTTGACCAGCGCTGGGTCAGCATTGGCTCTCACAACATGAATCATCTAAGTGAATTCATCAGCATGGAAATGAATATTGAAGTCCTTGATAAAAATTTCGGGGAAGTATTTAATAATGAATTGACATTACTCACCAAGCACCATTGCGAAGAAATTACACACAATTCATTTACCCAAAAGAATTCAATATTTAGTCGTTTATCACAGTGGTCTTCCTATAAACTGGTAAGCATAAGTGAGTTGGTGCTTGATGTTTTTACACGAAAACTAAAATAGCGTCTAGCCAAACAATCCACCAAAAACCTCTTCCACTTTTGAAACTCGAACAACATTGATTTCCTTTTCATGCTTGGCAGCTTCTTCCTGCACATTGTAACCTGATATATATATTGTATTGAAACCCAATCGCGCAGCCTCACGGATACGCTGGTCGATGCGGTTTACGGGACGAATTTCACCGGTAAGACCAACTTCGCCTGCAAAACAAACATGGGGATCAATAGGGATATTCTCTCCCGAAGAAAGGATAGAACAAATTACAGCAAGGTCGGTTGCAGGATCTTCAACCCTGAAGCCACCTGCAATATTTAAGAAAACATCCTTCGCACCAAGCAGAAAACCGCAACGCTTCTCCAATACAGCCAATAACATATTCAATCTTCGCAAATCAAATCCGGTTGCAGAACGTTGTGGTGTTCCATATACCGCCGTACTGACCAAAGCCTGCGCTTCAATTAAAAACGGACGTAACCCTTCCATCGTACATGCAATAGCTGTTCCGCTTAATGAATGATCGCGGTTGGAAAGCAATACTTGTGATGGGTTGGGAACTTCCTTTAAGCCATTGCCCTGCATTTCATAGATACCTAATTCCGCAGTGGATCCATAACGGTTTTTAATTGAACGTAAAATCCGATATATATAATGGCGGTCGCCTTCAAACTGTAAAACAGTATCCACCATGTGCTCCAAAACTTTCGGACCGGCAATAGTTCCATCTTTTGTAATGTGTCCAACGAGGATAACCGGTGTATCTGTTTCCTTGGCAAATTTTAATAATTCGCCTGCACAACCTCTTATCTGTGTAACAGTTCCCGGAGCCGATTCATAAATAGCTGAATACAAAGTTTGAATAGAATCGATAATGACAAGTCCCGGTTCCACCTGTTCAATCTGACGAAAAATATTTTGTGTTGAAGTTTCTGTTAATATATAACAATCACTGTCATCTAAGCCAATGCGTTGTGCACGCATCCTGATTTGTTGTTCACTTTCTTCTCCTGATATATATAACACCCTCAGTCCACGCAGTTGAACAGCTAACTGCAACAGCAAGGTTGACTTACCAATTCCAGGTTCACCACCGAGCAATACAACGGAACCCGGAACAAGGCCTCCGCCGAGAACACGATTCATTTCCTGATCAGGAAGTACAAATCGCTTGCTATTCTCCACACTGATATCAGCGATCAACTGTGCTTTACTGACACGTTCTTTTTTACCTTTATCAATTTTCCACTCATTTGGTTGTGCAGTTTTTTCGACTACTTCCTCAACGTAGGTATTCCATGAATTACAGGATGGGCAATGTCCAATCCATTTCGGTGACTGTGCACCACAACTTTGGCAATAAAAACTGGTTCTTACTTTTGACAAGGTGTTATATATATTAGTTAATATCACTATTGCGAATGCAGCATTAGCGAGAATCGAAATACAAAGTAAGAGAATATGTTGGAGGAAAACAATTTTTGTTGGTTAACAAGTGCATCGGTCACGCGCTGCAAGCGCGCGCCAGTTGGGAGGAAACCAATTCTTATTGAACATCAAACCCATTGTCCTTCAGGAGGAATCTATTTATAATAATCAATTATGATCAATAGTAGCAAAATGTTAGTTCTTACCAGTAACTATTCAGGTTGGCTATAAAAAGTTTCCGCCTGAATGACAGACGTGTTTTCAGGTTGGCTGTAAAAAGTTTCCCCCGAGTTCTCGGGGAATGACACCTTTGGATGGCTAATTAATATCTTTGCTTACAAAAATTATTACCATGTTAAACATCCGCCCCGCCATCGAAAAAGACATTGAAGCCATCACGGACATATACAATGACGCCATCCTCACAACAACAGCAACCTTTGATACAGAGCCCAAAACAGTTGAGTCGCGCTTAGAATGGTTTCGCAACCATGATGCGGCACACCCTGTAATAATAGCCGAAATCGATAACCGGGTTGTTGGCTGGGCTTCCCTAAGCAAATGGAGCGACCGTTGTGCATATGACAGTACAGCAGAAGTTTCAGTTTACGTAGATAAAGATTTTCGCAACCAGGGAATTGGAAAAAGACTTCTTGAATTAATTACACTGGAAGGTGAAGAGCGTGGTTTGCATACCTTGATTTCACGCATTTCTGAAGGCAATGAACAAAGTATTTATTTGCATGAACGATTGGGATTTGAACAAATTGGAACCATGAAAGAGGTGGGAAAGAAGTTTGGAAAATATCTTAGTGTGCATATGTTGCAGAAAGTTTTTAAAAATAATTAGCCAATTCTGAAATTAGCCAATTAGCCAATATTTACCTGATCTTGTCCTTGTTTGCAACGAGGATGCGAATAAGACTTCTGAATAATTCTTCTTGCCTCTCCCTGTTAAACCACTATCTTTGCCACACAAATTTTTAGCTTTTAGATGGATAAATTAAATTATTTAGGAAATATTTCTGCAGAAACTGTGGAGACCCTATATCAGCAATATCTGGCTGATTCGGAGACAGTAGAGCCCAGCTGGCAGCGCTTTTTTGAAGGGTTTGAATTTGCTCAGGCTCCCTTAAGTTCTGCTGTTGCAACACAAACTCCGGTTGATGGAGCATTCCGTAAAGAGTTTAATGTGATCAACCTGATTAATGGTTATCGAACACGTGGTCATTTGTTTACTCATACAAATCCTGTTCGTGAGCGAAGAAAATATTACCCCACTTTAGCAATTGAAAACTTTGGATTGAGTGAAGCTGACCTGGAAACAGTTTTTCATGCAGGAACGTTAATTGGCATTGGTGATGCTAAATTGAAAAACATTATTTCTCATTTAAACGATACTTATTGCAGAAGTGTTGGCGCTGAATATAAATATATACGCAGTCCTAAAATTACAGAATGGCTGGAGGAGAAGATGGAAAGCAGTAAGAACTCCAAACAATTTTCCATTGAAGAGAAAAAACATATCCTGGAGAAATTAAATGAGGCCGTTGCTTTTGAAAATTTCATGCAGACAAAATTTGTGGGACAAAAACGATTCTCACTGGAAGGATGTGAGACCTTAATTCCCGCATTAGATGCAGTAATTGAAACGGGTGCCAATTTGGGCATTAAAGAATTTGTGATTGGCATGGCCCACCGAGGCAGATTAAATGTTTTGGCAAACACCTTGCGTAAATCTTATTCAGAAATTTTTACAGAGTTTGAAGGATTGGAATATGATGAGAATGATTTATCGGGTGATGTAAAATATCATTTAGGATTTTCGGGAGATGTAACAACTATCACAGGAAAGAAAATACATTTAAGTATGGCTCCCAACCCATCTCATTTGGAAGCTGTGGATCCTGTTGTGGAAGGAATTGTGCGGGCGAAGATTGATGGAACAAAAGGCGGCAGTGAAGATCTAATTGCGCCGATTTTGATTCATGGTGATGCAGCTATTGCCGGGCAGGGTGTTGTGTATGAAGTGATACAGATGTCGCAATTGCGAGGATACCGTACAGGCGGAACAATACATCTTGTAATCAATAATCAAATTGGTTTCACCACAAACTATTTAGATGCGCGTTCTTCTACTTACTGCACGGATGTAGCGAAAGTAACTTTATCGCCGGTATTTCATGTGAATGGCGACGATGTGGAAGCATTGATCTATACCATTCAACTTGCTATGGAATTCCGCCAGCAATTTCATAGTGATGTATTCATTGATATTTTAGGTTACCGTAAGTACGGCCATAATGAAGGTGATGAACCCCGTTTTACACAACCACTATTATATAAAGCCATTGCCGCTCATGCCAATCCGCGGGAAATATATAATGAGCAATTGACGGCGCAAGGAGAAGTAGAAGCATCTCTCGTCAAAGAAAATGAGAAGCAATTCAAAGCGTTATTACAACAACAGCTGGAATCTGCCAAGCAAGCCCAAACTTCTAAAATCACCCCTTTTTTAGAAGGAAGCTGGAAAGGGTTGCGCCTCGCCAATGAAAATGATTTTGATCAGTCGCCTGCAACAGGAGTTAATAAAAATACATTAATCGAAATTGGTGAGAAAATCACTTCCTTGCCTGCCGATAAAAACTTCTTTAACAAAACAACAAGACTTTTTGCAGACCGAAAAGCCATGCTTCAAAATGGCGGCAAGCTTGACTGGGCCATGGGAGAATTGCTGGCTTATGGTTCCTTACTAATAGAAGGACATGACGTAAGGTTTTCAGGTCAAGATGTTGAGCGAGGAACTTTTTCCCACCGTCATGCCGTAGTTCGTATTGAAGAAACCGATGACCAGTTTACGCCACTTAATCATATTAACGAAAACCAACGTTCGTTCAATATATATAATTCCTTGTTGAGCGAATATGCCGTTTTAGGATTTGAATATGGTTATGCCATGACGCGCCCAAATGCATTGGTAATATGGGAAGCGCAATTTGGTGATTTCATGAATGGTGCGCAGATCGTTATTGATCAATACATCAGCAGCGCAGAAGATAAATGGAGAAGAATGAATGGCATTGTGATGTTATTGCCGCATGGGTTCGAAGGACAAGGAGCAGAGCACAGCAGTGCAAGACTGGAGAGGTTTCTCAACTTGTGCGCAGAACAAAATATGCAAGTGGTTAATTGCACTACGCCTGCTAACTTCTTTCATGTACTGAGAAGACAATTGAAACGTGAGTTCAGAAAACCACTCATTGTGTTAACACCAAAAAGTTTATTGCGCCATCCCCGTTGCATTTCATCGCTTGATGATTTAGCAACAGGCAAGTTTTCTGAAATATTTGATGATGGAGCGGCTGATGTAAATACAGTTACCAAACTCATTTTATGCAGTGGCAAAATATATTTTGAATTGCTGGAACAAAAAGAAAAAGAACTGGCAAATGATGTTGCAATAATCCGCATCGAACAGCTTTATCCTTTTCCTGAAAAACAATTTAAGCAATTGTTATCCAAATACAAGAAAGCAACTTCTTACTCTTGGGTGCAGGAAGAACCGGAAAACATGGGAGCCTGGGGTTATTTATTGCGCACTTTAAAAGATATCAAACTACAAGTTATCTGTCGTCCTGCCAGTGCCAGTCCGGCAACCGGTTCACATCATGCACATGAGCGGGAGCAACGTGAGTTGATTGCAAAAGTCTTTGAGAAAGCGGTGGGATAATCTTATGCTTTGTTTTTTTTACAAACAGTAGCGGTTTCGGGCTTTGCGAAGGTGGCGATTTTCACCACAAATGTTGATGCGGAGAACCAAATGTCTTGTCCTGAAATAGGTTTACACAAATGTGTCTGCGAAGCACGGAACCCCCGCTATCGCAAACCCCTTGTTACCGGATGCCCTTTAGTTTGAGCGAAATGTCAGATTATCCATTACACATTTCTTCAATTTCTTATATTATTTTTTCCAAATAAAAAGTGTGAAGAATTTGAAATCCTTCGCAGCGGGTTGATTATTTCAAACCAACTAGTACAAATTTTATATAATTACTTTTCCCCGTCATATTATTGAAATCAATAAAAGGTAGCAAGAATGAACCATTCAATGTAATGAAATTGTCCAATAAATAAATACTCTCTTTTTTGTTTGGAGTTGAATAACCGAATACATCATCAATTCCCTTCTCAGAAATTGAGAGGAATGTTATGTCGTTTTTTGCATTCTTTGCTGCTTCGAATTTGGCTTGTAACGGAGCTAAGGAAGAGCCTGAAATTGTTTTCGGGTCGGGAATACCGTAACATAAATTCAGTTTGCCGTTTCCGGAATACACTTGAAGGGTATTTTGTTCGGCACCTACGTTTCTTGATTTACCGGGCAAAAACACTGACCATCCCATTTCACCTTGTTTAGAAGTAAAGAGAAGTTGCCCATAAGTATCGGATAGCACCGTGTTGTCCGGATTAAATCCAACCAAATTAAATGCATCTGCAAAAACGAAGAATGTACCTTTCACCTGTTCAATTTTATGGATAGCAAAATCGCAGCCGAAGGAGGTCTTCACTTTTCCGAATGAGGAAAACGAGTTCTCTATGGATGCATCAAAAAATTCTTCTTTTTTATTTAATGTCTTCATTGTTTCAGCGTCAATCAAATATTGAAACATCCCAGCTTTTCTTTGCTTGAAATCTTTAAAAATACCGCCAATATACAATTGCCCTTCACTTGTTAATTCATATGAAATCTCATTTGCACTTTCAATAAATCTTATTCCCGCATTATCGTAATTGAAATCCTTCAAACGACTAAAAAGATTGCTGTTGGTTATTCTCCCTGATTCTAATTGCAATGGCATTGAAGTCGGCTCTACATCAGCAGCCTTGGTTTTGCAAAAAACATTATTCACTATATCGGTAGTTAAATAGGACAACAGGTAATACAAATTTCCAGCATTATCTGTACGATAGAAATATGACAATACTGAAGCATTGTTAAATTTATTAGGAATCGTTTTCTCCCAAATCTTCTTAAAAGAAATTGCATCCAGAAGCACTGCCGTGACCTCTTCAGGTTTTTTCTTGTCCTGAAATTTATTTACCACAAGAATTTTTGAACTGTCTGGTGAAAAAGCAAAGTAAAAATCTCTTTTTGCGAAATCAAACATCCCTGATTTGATTCGTCCCTCCTTATTCGGATCATCTTTGATTTCTCCTGTAGAAGAGATAGTCTTAATATTTAATGTCTTAGTTTTATCCGTCTTTTCCCATGTCGAATAAAAGACCAACACTTTGCCTTTCACTAAATAGGCGGCTTCAAATGGTTCAGAAGAAATATTTAATGAAAAATCTTTCACCCATTTTTTTGTAAAATTAGCGACATCGTATTTTTGAATTTTAAATTTCTCCATCATACCTCCTGTAAGGCTCCTTGAGGAACTAAGCACATAGAGTCCGTCACCATCGGTCCCCAGAACTTTAAGCGTGCGCTCATTCATTTCTAATTTATTTTCGGGACCTGAAATTATAGTTGAAAGTGTTTGTGCTTTCAGAATTCCGATTGATAGTATTACAAAAAGAATCGAGAAAAGAGAAGTTGTTTTTTGGTTCATAGTAGATTTAACAAATAGGATAGATGAATGTAGTAGCAATAATAGATGAGCCAATATTAATTAATTTAATCTTACTTTTAAGAATTAATTACTTATTTAAAACACTGTGAAGCAGAGCAGAATTAAAATTTGTTTTGTTGTCTGGAGCTTGATTTGTTTAACTCACAGTAACGAAGTAAATTGTTGTCCTAAGTAGTCAGAAAACTGTTACTTAAGTTTATAAATTACCCGTTTTTCACTGCAGATAATAGGGTTTCCGGTATCGTTTTGCGGGTTTAAGAAGTTGGCGATTTCGGAGCACAAAACTGTCTGCGGAGCACTGAACCGCCACTTTTGCCAAACCCGCTTTTAGCAGATGCCCTACTGTCTGTTCGAAGTGGTAAAGTGTCAATATTGGTATGGTCTCCGAAAGAATTATTGTTAGATGTCGTCATTATCAAATTTGCAGTAAGCCCGTGCGGTGGGAAAAATAAATTTGGAAAAAAAGGAAGTGTGGATTTTTCTTGGGTGGCGAAAAAAAACTCTCTTAAAAAAAATTGCTTTTGGCGTTGGTTTGCAGCGTTTTTTAAGAGTGTGTTTTTCTGGGTAGGCTTTATTCATATTCTCAGTAAACAACCTGTTGAAAACTATTTGTAAGATTTTTGAACAATATTTTGTTTTGAATTAGAACAATGCTTATCTTTGCCCTGTTGAATTGAAATAAATAAATTGATATGAGCACAAATTTGTCACAAAAGCAAATAGGTCAGAGGATAACTGAACTTCGTAAAATGAAAGGGTTGTCTCAAGAGGATTTGGCCAAAAGTGTCAAAATATCCCGACCATCATTGGCTCAAATTGAGTTAGGAAACAGAAGTGTTGATGTTCTTGAATTGCAACGCTTGTCGTTGATCTTGGGTTTTTCGTTAGATGATTTCATGTCTAAAAATTTTACAGTCATTCAAGATGTGGAAGGCAAAGCCGAAGCAAAACCAAAAAAGGTTGAAGAACGAATTTCAGTTCCTACGTTGCATGTCAGCAAGTTTAAAAATGTGTTGCTCTACATTTTAGAAAGATGTGCAGGCAAACCAAATGTTGGCGAAACGGTTCTTTACAAATTGCTTTATTTTTCTGATTTCAATTACTACGAATTGTATGAAGAGCATTTGACTGGTGCAAAATATCGCAAGTTGCCTTATGGTCCCGTGCCTCAAAAGTAAGATACAATCATTGGGCAAATGATGGAGAAAGGATTGATTCAAAGAATTAAAACAGAGTATTATGACAAAACACAAACCCGTTACAGTCCTCTTACGAAAGCTGATTTGACTGAATTGAAAGCAAGTGAAAAGGAAGTGATTGACAAAGTGATTGAACAAATGAGTGATTGGAGTGCTGCCATGATTAGTAATTATTCTCACGGTGATAAACCTTGGAAAGCTACCGAAACGAATGACGAAATAAATTATGAGTTAGCTTTTTACAGACGACCACCTTATTCAGTAAGAACATATCAAGAAGATGAAGAAGATTCAATTTGAAGAATTATTGGAATTCAAAAAGGACTTGAAACAACTTCTTAAAAAATTCAGAACACTGAATGATGATTTGGATGTAGTGAAGCAAGACCTGAATGATGAGCCCGGAGAAAGCCCACCGTTTAGTTACAGAATAAATGGATTGGGAATAGAAACTTGTGTAATCAAAGTAAAAAAGATTGCCTGTAAAGCGTTAAAGGGTCGTGGTGTGAATTCAGGTTTGCGTTTGATTTACGCTTACTATGAGAAAGCAGAAAAAATAATTTTTGTAGGACTGTATCACAAGGACGATAAGGAGAATGAGGACAAACAAAGAATTTTATCAAACTTTAAATAAATACAACAATGAAATATTTACAAAACTCAGGTAAAGAATGGTCGGCAGCCGATTTGAAAAAACTTGAAAAGTTAGCCGATGGAAATACTCCAACTCCGTTGATTGCTTATGAATTAAAAAGAAGTGTTGATGCTGTCTATTCAAAAGTAGCTGCTGAAGATATTTCACTTCACCCAACAAATCAAAAACCGTATAACAGAAAAAAATTAAATCATGAAATATTTCTACCTCTATAATGACAAAGTTGAGATTGTAAAAAATGACGGAAGCATTTTTACAATTTACTTCAACGAAAATAGCGGCAAAGTTTATAACCGCTACAAGATTGGAACTATCTCACAAGTGAAACATGCAGGGATTTTTCTCGGTGTTGATATAAACGGTGTCGGATATTTTCTGCACAACCATTATCATTATGGTAAGGCACACATCACTACTCAAAAGGAATTTGTAAAAGGAATGCCTTTGTATATCTACAATGAGAAATGTTCAAACACTCCACTGAAAGTTATTGAAATTGGTTTGAATGAAATTCTAAGAGGAGAGAGTTACAAACCGATTACTTACAACTGTCAAACTTATACGAACACTGCTTGCTATAACCAACGCAAAAGTGCTGATGCTGAAAAATGGGTCGGTGGAATTTTGCTTAGTGGTCTTGCGTTGCTTGTTTTGGGTGTTGTGTTTGGTGGAGCAAAATGAAAATGATTTTGATCAGTCGCCTGCAACAGGAGTTAATAAAAATACAGTAATTGACATTGGTGAGAAAATTACTTCCTTGCCTGCCGATAAAAACTTCTTTAACAAAACAACAAGACTTTTTGCAGACCGAAAAGCGATGCTTCAAAATGGCGGTAAGCTTGACTGGGCAATGGGAGAATTGCTGGCTTATGGTTCCTTACTGATAGAAGGACATGACGTAAGGTTTTCAGGTCAAGATGTTGAGCGAGGAACTTTTTCTCACCGTCATGCAGTGGTTCGTATTGAAGATACTGATGATCAGTTTACACCGCTTAATCATATTAGCGAAAACCAGTCTGCGTTCAATATATATAACTCCTTATTGAGTGAATATGCTGTATTAGGATTTGAATATGGTTATGCCATGACTCGTCCTAATGCATTGGTAATTTGGGAAGCGCAATTTGGCGATTTCATGAATGGTGCGCAGATCGTTATTGACCAGTACATCAGCAGCGCAGAAGATAAATGGAGGAGGATGAATGGCATTGTTATGCTATTGCCCCATGGGTTCGAAGGACAGGGAGCAGAGCACAGCAGTGCAAGACTGGAACGTTTTCTTGGTTTATGTGCGGAACAAAATATGCAGGTGGTGAATTGTACAACTCCCGCCAATTTTTTTCATGTTTTACGTCGCCAATTGAAGCGAGAATTCAGGAAACCCCTTGTTGTACTCACTCCAAAAAGTTTATTGCGACATCCACGCTGTGTTTCTTCATTGGACGATTTGGCTACAGGAAAGTTTTCAGAAATATTTGATGATGCAGCAGCAGCAGCGAATTCAACAACCAGAATTGTCTTTTGCAGTGGCAAAATATATTATGAGTTGCTTGAACAAAAAGAAAAAGAACAGGCAAATGACGTTGCAATAATCCGCATCGAACAGCTTTATCCGTTTCCTGAAAAACAATTAAAACAGCTTTTATCCAGGTATAAGAAAGCAACGACATATACCTGGGTGCAGGAAGAACCGGAAAATATGGGAGCCTGGGGTTATTTACTTCGTACCCTAAAAGATGTTCAACTCAGCGTTATCTGTCGTCCTGCCAGTGCCAGTCCGGCAACCGGTTCTCATCATGCACATGAAAGAGAACAGCGTGAGTTGATTGAAAAGGTTTTTGAAAAAG
Organism: Bacteroidota bacterium; assembly: GCA_031418215.1. Lineage (GTDB taxonomy): Bacteria > Bacteroidota > Bacteroidia > AKYH767-A > OLB10 > JANOXC01. Next base: position 788 of record JANOXC010000056.1, on the reverse strand, counting down.
TGGTGGGTGTATTGTCCTGAAATAGGTTTACACAAAACTGTCTGCGGAGTACTGAACCGCCACTTTTGCCAAACCCGTGTTACAAGCTGCTCTTCTCTCTGTCATGGTTTTTCTTTCGTCTACGATGCTTTGTCCGTGCGGTTAGGCAGGCACACTCTTTTGCAAGCTTTGGCTTGTGTGCTGGTTTGTGAGGCTTGCAAATGTGTATGACTGCGAAGCGCTGGCTATATGTCGGCTGTGTCCTGTCATTATGCTACTTTCCGTTTGTATAAATGTTGTTGAAATTCTATAAACAGTTGGCTGATGTTTGCAAAGTCACCCAAAATGTCTTTGGCATCTTCTAACGATTGATATTTGTTTGTCAGCAAGATTGGTAATTTCTCTTGGTCAAGTTCTTCTACGCCTGTCTCAACGTATTTGCTCAATACAAATTCTATAAATTCTCTTTGCTTGTTGTCAAGTAATGCGAAGATGGTTGCTTGTGCTGCTGCTACCCGTGCTTCTCGTGTCATTGGTTTTATGTCGCTGTTAAACACATATTCCAACACATCAAACAAGTCGCTTTTTTCAGCGTCAATGAGTTTTTGTAAAGTGGTCAATTCGTCTTTACCAAAACCTGCTGCATCTAATTTTTCTAATAGTGTCCGTCTGGTAAGTGGATTGCTCCAAAGTGTCCGCAATTCATCTTCACTTTTGAAAAGGTTTGGCAATTCTCCAAACAGGTTATTTAAAAATTCTTCTGCTGAAATTGGTTTGCCGTCTGCACTCCAAAACGAAGTAGAAATCAT
>JANOXC010000055.1:0-8413 GCA_031418215.1 Bacteroidota bacterium | reverse complement strand
CTTATATATATCATAACCATTGAAGTGCTGGAAGTTGGCAATGTTAGCAGTGTTCCAGGTGATTTCAATATCTCCATTTGGTTTAACATCTACACAACGCATCACCGGAGCAGCAACAATATTTCCAAGGTAGGTAAAAATGGTATCGTCTACAGAAGAAATAGATTGGCAATAAAGTGGATTTTCATTATCCAATACAACACGGAAAAAGTAATTGATATTACATATATCAATTGTATCGCGATAAGCAGTAGATAACGTTGTTCCTCTGTAAGTCCATGGACCTGCCAATGCAAGACTCCGTTCAATTTTGTAACCCCCTACAGTTCCAATTGGAAGTGTGCCAACTGAATTCCATGATAAATCGGCAAACCCAACTGCAGCACCTGAAGCATTGAGTTTCATGGTTGAAAGTGTATTTCCCGGCAGTGAAACAAAGAGGTTGTTCGCATTACATCCTGCACTATCGGTTAAATAATAATAGTACGGTTGAAGTTGAGCGTTAATTGAACCATCAGTATAAGTAGTAGTGTTGTAATTATTAACGGATCCAATTGCAACATATGGGCCACCAAGATTAGCGGATCGATAAATTACATATTCATCAAAATAATTTGAAATGCCTAATGGCTTTTTCCAGGTTAAAGTAACTGCACCTGTGACCGGATTCACCGATGCACATCGCAATGAAGGCGGCTCAATAACAGGAGCTGCAATAATTAATGTTTTACCGGAAATAGTAGATGTTGAAGTACAACTAAAACCTGCAGCAGTAACATTTATTGTGACTTTGTAATTCACCGAATCATTACAAACGGTTACCGGGTTGAGATAACTATTAATGTTATTGGCAACAGAATCAATCAGTACAAAAACATTTGAACCGGCAGGCAGGTTTTCTTTATATATATAATATTTACTGCTTGTTGCGACTAAAGGATTCTGGGTATTATTCCAAGTTAAGCTAGCATTAGACCCTACTTGTGTAACATTAAGCAATATTGGCGTAACGATATTACTTGGCACGGAATAAGACTCGCCGCAATCTTCATTGGTCTTTATATAAAAATACCAAGGCCCGGAATTATAGGCATTGATTCCAGCGATAACTTTTGTAGTAGTTGGATAACTATTAATAACACTATCAACCAAATTATATACGCCTCCTATTCCTGTATTACTGGCATATATATAATAACCTCCAAAGTCAAGACTGGTATCAGCAGGTGCAGGAGGAGTCCATGAAAGTTGGATGCCAGAAGGTGACAGCGCTGAAATGCACCTGATAACAGGTGGCCCCGGTGGAAGTACCGTTTGTAAATTAAGCGTATCAAAGGAGGAAATCGATACACATCCCAAGCTATCATCGCTTAATGTTATCCGGTATGACAAGGAATCGCTACAAAATGATCCAAGTGTATTGTCAATATAAGTTTCTAACCCAAGTGTTGACAATGAATCAATCATTGCCCATACTCCGCCGAGTTTTCGATATCGGTGTATTATATATTTTGAATGAGAAGTTGACAATGGTGGATCATGCAAGGCATTCCAATCCAACTGAACAATATTACTACCGATTAACGAAGCAGTAACTAACATTGTTTGCAAGGTATCGGAGTTGGGTGAATATTGATTTTTATCACAACCACATTTAGTCACAGCGTAATAATAATATGATGCATTTTGAGCATTAATACCATTGTCGGTATAGGTAGTTGTGGTGAGTGACATAACGCTGTCGATAATAGAGAAGCTTCCTGGCAAACCTGTTGCTGAACGATAAATTTCATAGCTGTAAAAAGACCCAAATGTATCAACAGTGGTAGGCGCAGCCCAGTTCAATGTAACAGATCCATTGTTATTGACAGAGGCACATTTTAATCGAGGGGCATTGAATTTTGGAGGCTCCAAAACGGTAATTGTAACAGTTCTTGTATTGTAGGCCGGGATTGGACATGCGTCATCTTTTAAACGCATGATAAAATAGTAGGTATTCGATAAAGAGGCGCATTGCCCAAAGGACGCTCCTCCTCTGTGATTACAGTTAGTTTCCCAGAAAAAACGTACTTGCCTTATGGGTAATGGAGTTGTGAGGATAGGTGGGACTAATACAGGAAAAGGTGTAGTAACATCCGTAAAATAAGCGCAAGGTGGACGGTCGCAGTTACTTGGAGGAGAAGTGCCATAATTAGTTGCAAATTCAGAACTTATGGGGTCTAAGGAGGCGACCTGAAAAGTGAAATTAAGATTGATATCCAGTTCGGAAACAGAAACAGTAAACGCAACAGTGTCACCGGCATAGACGGTTGTGGCAAAGGAAGGCGCTCCTAAAGAATCAAGAAAAGGGGCAGGTGCCAATTGAGGAGGATTATTTACACCAGTGGCAGTAAAAGCACATGCCGTACTTAAACTAATTTGTATTTCCCTGTAAACTTCAGCTATTTTCTGATTGCAACGATAGGATGAAACCCTAACTACTGTAACATAATTTCCTTGTGGACTTAGACCTGTTTGTGGGTAAATGGTTAATTGCCCGTTAGCAGAATCTAAAACAGCATTTCCGGGTGTTGGGTTTGAAACTGTGAACGGTGCTGTAAAAACCAAAGGAACTGCGTTAACCCAGCCGAGGCCATCCAGTGCATAATCCCATCCATAACGCAAAGAATCTAAATCTGTATCAAAAGCAGCGTTGTTGTAATTAAATTCATATCCAATGCAAAGAAAACTTGTGGGGCGCTCAGCAAAAAATGGTGATGAGTCGAAACATGGATTTGCATTCTGGCCATTATAGGAGAACATTTTAGAACGTATGAGCATGTTTTGTTCACCAGTAACATTGTCAACAAGATTTCTGCAACAGATATTATCCCAATAAAATACCCATCCAGTTGCAGGTGGAATGCCATTCAAGACAATAGGGTTAGAGCGGTAAATAAATTCTTCAACAGCTTCATATTCATTAGTATTGATTGTTGCGTTTGCTATCGCACATGTCATACCGCAACCTGGAGGAGTAAGATCAATATTTGAAATGAAATTGCAATTGATAGTATTTAGTGATGGATTTCCAAAAACACTAATAGGTTGAGTGCCCCCTGGAGGCAGGACAATTCCATTACAATCGCGATATAACTTTAATTGGAAAACATATTTACCGGCATTTGCACCGGAAGTGGCACCGAGACATTGCCAGGTAATTTCACCCCCTTTAATGTGAGAAGCCTCAACATGAAAAAAGGACAAAAAGACAAGAAGAATTAACAGTAAATGCTTCATTTAAGCAGAGTTTTGTAATTTGCCCAAATATAAAAATAAATCTTCTTATTTACAACAATTTTTTGCCCACACAAACCTGTGTTAAATCAGAGGGAAAAAGGTGCTTTTGAGAGAGTGTTAATAGCTCTTGCGGTGTGATATTCTTAACTATGTCCAAGTAGTTATAAAAGTAATCATAGGAAAGACCTGAAAGTAAAATTGTTTTAAAGCGGTCAGAGATAGCAAAAGGCCCATCGATACTGCGTTGAAAAGAACCCAATAAATAATTTCTGACCAACGTTAATTCAGCTGTCGGAACGAGCTCTTCATTAAGCTTCGAAATTTCCTTAAAAATCTCCTTGATGGCATCCTCAAAAACCGGTGCACCTACTTCGGTGGCAATGTAAAAATAACCGTCTTCTGAGAGAGAAACAAGGCCTGATCCAATGCCATAAGTATAACCTTTATCCTCTCTGATATTGGACATTAATCGTGAACCAAAATAACCACCCAAAATGGTGTTAAGAACAGTTAATTTAGGGTAGTCAGGATGTGTACGGTTGAACAGTCTTTTGCCAATCCTGATGGCATTTTGAACAGCATCTTCCTTTTCAATGAATTTATGAACAGGAGGCGTAGGCTTAGGGTGGTTAATTTCATAGGGTGTGGAAGTCTTTTTTGCCTTTAGTTGTTCAAAAACCTTCAAGAGGTCCTTTTTTGAAACGTCAGAAATTTGGCCGGAAACAATAATTGAATGGAGGCCGGAATGATAATTAGCTTTGGAAAACGCTAAAATATCAGCTCTTTTTATAGCATCATAGTCAGCTATTTTCGGAAAATAGCCATAGCGATGACCTTTAAACAATTCGGCATTAAAATGCTTTCTGACCAGGTAATCCACCTTGCCCTGGTTGATCGTCAACCGTTGTTTTTCCTGCTGAATATAAGTTTGCACTTCATCTTCCGGATAAATAGACTCGTTGATTATTTCAATTAGCAGTGCAACAGTTTTGTTTAAAAACTTTGTTAAAGTAAACAAAGTAACGGAGGCATAATCAACATTACATTCTGTTTGTATATGAGCACCATAGTAATCAAATAATTCTGCTATTTGCGCAGATGTTTTTGTAGAAGTGCCTTCGTCAATCAACTCATTGGTTAGTGAAGCAATCAGTGGAAGAGAATGAAACCTTGAACCGGCATTAAAAATAATTTCCACTTTAGCAACATCTTGTGTACCCAGGTTAAATATATATATAGGAGCATTTTGAATGGATAATATTTCCGGTTCCATCAAGTGGATTTTCTCCGGTTCCAGTAAACCGGGAGCTACTGTTCTATTCATTTTCTTAATTGTTTTGGGATAGGTAGTAAAGTGTGGAACAATTTTCAGGTGTAATTATTTTTTTTGCCACCTCCATGATATCATTTGCAGTAACTTTATTATATAAAGCAGCCTGTTCATTGGAAAGTGATGCATCACCCAGCATTTCGAAATAAGCGAGATTGAGTGCTTTGTTGGCAACATTCATTTCTCCAAATACCAAAGATGATTCTGTCTTATTTTTTACTTTTTGCAATTCATCTTCACCTGCCGGCACTTGCTTTATTAACTCAAGTTCTTTCATTAATTCTAATTCAGCATCTGCTGGTGCGATACCATCTGTTAACCTTCCTTCGATTAAAAAAAGACTTTTATCAAGATCGCCAAGCATGTATGCGCCGATTTCCGTAAACACTTTTTTCTCCTTCACCAGTGATTGGTACAATCTGGATGATTTTCCTCTTGCCAATACATCCGATAATAAATCGGTAGCATAAAAATCATAATCTGAACGAGCACAACAATGCCATGCCTTATATATATTTCCGGAAGGCACCGCTTTATGAACTACTAATTCACGTTTTTCTTTTTGTACAGGTTCGACCGGCAATATTTGTTTTGAGAAATGAATTGCCGGTATCGGGGTGAACCATTTTTCTGTTAATTCTTTAGCTTTCTCAGTTGAAATATCTCCGGCAATTGATAGAATTGCATTGGAGGGATGATAATATTTTTTGAAAAAAGCCTTTACATCATCGATTGTCGCTGTTTCAATGTGTGATAACTCTTTTCCAATAGTGGCCCATTTATAGGGGTGTACTTTGTAAGCCAACGGGCGAAGCAATAACCAGGCATCGCCATAAGGTTGATTCAAATACCGTTGTTTAAATTCTTCTACCACAACATTTCTTTGCACTTCAAGACTTTTTTCCGTGAAGGCAAGACTGAGCATGCGATCGGATTCAAGCCAGAAGGCTGTCTCCGCATTTTGAGAAGGAATGGTTAGGTAATAATTTGTAAAATCATTATTGGTAAAGGCATTATTTTCGCCTCCCGCCATCTGTAACGGATTGTCATAATCAGGAATATTTACGGAGCCGCCAAACATCAAATGTTCAAACAAATGTGCAAATCCTGTTTTGCTTTCATCTTCATTGCGTGCACCAACTTTATATAAAATGTTGAGTGCAACAAGTGGAGTTGAATGGTCTTCATGAACGATAACAGTCAAGCCATTTTCTAATTTAAATTTTTCGAATTCAATCATATTTCCATCCTGCTTATTTTATCTTTTATATATATAAATTCATTCCAGATTTCTTTCACTATTTCTGCTGCGGGTTTAATCTCCCTAATTGTTGCAGCAACCTGTCCAATTTCCAGTTCACCTTCATTTAAATCACCCTCAAACATCCCTTTTTTAGCACGACCTCTGCCCAACAAACTTTTTAATTCATCAATTGTTGCGTTTCCGTTTTCAGCATCTTTTACTTCATTGTAAAATTTGTTTTTTAAAAGACGGACAGGAGTCAGTTTTTTCATTGTTAAAACAGTATCTCCTTCTAAAGAATTCACAACAATTTGTTTGAAATTCTCATGAGCTGATGATTCAGGTGTAGCCACAAAACGAGACCCAATCTGAACTCCTTCGGCACCCAGGGAAAAGGCGGCCATCATACCTCTGCCATCAGCAATTCCGCCGGCAGCAATTATTGGTATTTTGACTGTATTACTGATCATCGGAATCAGGCAAAAAGTAGTAGTTTCCTCACGACCATTATGCCCACCAGCTTCAAATCCTTCAGCTACAATAGCATCTACACCGGCATCTTTAGCCTTAATTGCAAATTTTTTATTGGCAATAACATGAATGACTGTAACACCATGTGATTTTAAAAATGGCGTCCATTGCAAAGGGTTACCGGCTGAAGTAAAAACGACTTTCACTCCAAGGTCAACAATTGTTTGCATATGCGCTTCTATATTGGGATACAGCAATGGTACATTTACGCCGAAGGGGTTATTTGTCGCTGCTTTGCACTTTATAATATGCTCGCGTAAAACCTCCGGATACATAGAACCTGATCCAATCAAACCCAGGCCACCGGCATTACTAACAGCCGAAGCCAATTGCCATCCGCTACACCAGATCATACCAGCCTGAATAATAGGATATTGAATATTTAGTAAATCTGTTATTCTGTTTTGCATTTATTTAAATTGCATTTTCTGCTCACTAATTCATTTTGGTTGTCTGTATTTTTGAAATAAATTGTTGCATTTGTTTAATATCCAGCAGTTTCGGTTTACAATTCAGGAAATCAATTTTGGACCCTTGAAAATTTATATGGTAAATAAACTTATTTTAACAAGTAAAACCCTGATCAATTTTTGATTGGCAATATTACTGAAAAGGAAATGTGGATGGGATAGTTATTGGAAACTAAATTTATCTTCGTCATCATATTATACTGATATCCGCCTTAATTCAAAACTATTAACACTAGTTTCGAATTTTAGAGGAGATAAACCTAAACTTATTTATTTTTACCGCTTCGCATTTTCAATAAGCAGCGCCATCGAGCAGATATGAAGATAATTATTCCCGTTGCAGGTATTGGAAGCAAGTTACGTCCCCATACACATACCCAGCCAAAAGCTTTGGTGCCTGTTGCTGGTAAACCAATATTGTCGCACATTGTAGATCATATTATTGAAGCTGGATTTAACGATTTCATTTTTGTTATCGGATACCTGGGAGATAAGATTGAAGATTATATAAAGTCTAAGTACCCGAAGATTAAAGCCACCTTTGTTGTGCAGGAACCTAGAGAGGGAACGGGCCATGCAGTATGGCTAACACGTAATCATGTTGATGAAAATGATGAATTATTGATTGTCCTTGGGGATACAATTATTGATTTTGACCTGCGTTCGTTGTTAAGTCAGCCCAATTCAATGCTAGGCGTAAAAAAAGTGGATGATCCACGGCAGTTTGGTGTGGCTGAAACAGATGAGCATGGTTTTATCACCAAACTATATGAAAAGCCTACGATACCAAAGTCAAATCTTGCCCTCGTTGGTATTTATTATATCAAAAGTGGTGGCAGGTTGATGGATGCACTGAGTCATAACATTAAAAATGAAATGCGTGATATGGGAGAATTTCACCTAACAAATGGTATTCAACGCCTGATAACACTTGGTGAACACATTGGAACATTTCATGTTGGCAACTGGTTTGACTGTGGTGGAAAATCTAATTTACTGGAAACGAATGCTGTTTTACTTAAGCGCGACAGTGCCATTGAAACGAAGAATTATCATTTTGAGCAAACTATTATTATACATCCGGTGAGTATAGCTGAAAATTGTCAAATCAGCAGCTCCATTATTGGCCCAAATGTTTCCATTGGTGAAAACTCTATTATTAACCATTCTATTATTAGTGATTCTATTATTGGTTCCTACTCTCAACTGGAAACAGCAATACTGCATCAGTCGGTAGTGGGCAGTGATGCTTATTTAAAAGGGTTGAGTCAGAGTTTGAATATTGGTGATAGTACAGAGATTGATTTTAGCTGATATATTTTTATATTGGAATAAGGAATTGAATGTAAAATGTAAAATTTCAAATATAAAATGCTAAAGGATAAATTTATTACTCTATCAAAGCATTAAACGTTACTATATAACTTTACAAAAAACCTATTAAATTAATAATTATGATTGAGAAAGACACAGTTATATATAAACTCATCAGCCAGGAATTAAAACGGCAACGCATTGGATTGGAGTTGATCGCTTCTGAAAATTTTGTGAGTAAGCAAG
>JANOXC010000054.1:0-11308 GCA_031418215.1 Bacteroidota bacterium | reverse complement strand
AATAATCAATATATCATTTCAAAATCTCATCAATAGTGGTATAAGAAACAGCATGATACCCCGGTCTTGCCTTCTTATATATATTCCTAGCTTTTTCCATTCCTGAAAGTGTTGTTGCTAATGCTGTATAAATGGGTTTTAAAAATTTCCTTCTCCCAACACCAATCAAAAACTTTTCCATTGCTGCATCAGCTGTTGTATAATTGGAATGTATGGCATGCTTCAACCAATCACACAATATTTCTGAATTACCGCTTTGTGTAAAATGAAAAACATTATCGAGGTCTTTCATTTTTTCCATTGAAAGGCTGTCAGGTAATTGTCTTAAGAAATACAACCAGTGATGTGTTGTCCAGCTAGTTGTCACTAATTCTTTTGCAGGTTTCCCATTAATAAATAATTTGGCTTGGTCTGCTGCCTTAGTTAATTCAACACTGCTTACCTCCACACAATTATCAGGTAAGCCGGGGCCGTAAACCCATTCATCAATTCGCAATTGTTTTTTTAATGATTCATCTCCTTTAATCAATTCCTGATTGAGGTACTCCAAAAAATTTGCTGTTGTCATACTTTGAAAAGCATGTTCGGTAAAATATTTTTTTACAAATACATCCCATCGTTCTCTTCCTACAGCACTTTCAATAGTTGTAAGAAAGAATCTTCCTTTCTCATAGGCAATATCGCTTACCCCTTCATCGGGATCACGCCCTTCCAGGTTGAGGTATAAATGCGTATCGGCATTATCTTTTCCTATTGCATCTATTGTATTGAGCAATTCTCCTTTACTTAACACCGTCAACATATCAGCATAGGGTTTACCGTACAATTTCTCCATGATGCGCGTTTCAAAATAAACGGTGAAGCCTTCGTTGAGCCAGAAATCATTCCAGGTGGCGTTGGTGACTAAATTACCACTCCATGAATGTGCTAACTCATGTGCAACCAATGAAACGAGTGAACGGTCGCCTGCTAAAATTGTTGGTGTGGCAAATGTGATACGCGGATTTTCCATTCCGCCAAAAGGAAAGCTGGGTGGCAATACCAACACATCATACCGTCCCCACGCATATGGTCCATATAAAGATTCTGCTGCAGCAATCATTTGTGGCATATCGACAAATTCATAAGCCGCTTTTTCCAACGTAACGGGTTCTGCAAAAACGCCGCTACGTTCGTCATAGGAGTGAAATTGAAAATCACCAACAGTTAAAGCCATCAAATAGGATGGTATAGCTTGTGGCATTTCAAAATGATAAACGCCATCAGCATGCTTCACCGTATCATTCTTTGCCGACATCACCGCCATCAATTCCTTAGGGCATTTTATAGTGGCAGTATAGGTAAAACGTATTCCGGGACTATCTTGTAAGGGTATCCAGGTGCGGGCAAGGATGGCCTGACTTTGTGTAAACAGAAATGGACTTTGCCCTCCTGCTGTTTGCTGCGGCAATAACCATTGCAAAGCTGCTGCTAAAGGAGAAGTGGCATATTCAATCCTGACTTTACGCGTATCAGGATTAATTTTAACGATCAGCTCTTGACCCAAGAATGGGACTGCCTCTTTCAGTTCAAACGATGTAGCTGCGCCACCCTCCAGTGTAATGTTTTTAATAATCAAATCCCTGCTGTCTAAACAGAGTTGGTTAGTAGCCGTTAGATTTTCAATGATTAAATCTGCATAACCAATGAGTTGCTTTTTTTCAAAATCAACATTGAGTGATAAATCAATATGACGGACTATGGCTTCACTGGGGCGCGCATAACTGTGTACATCGGGACGGGGTGATTGCATATTGTTTTTGTTTTCTGTACAGGAGACCGAAAATAACAGCAATACGAGGCCGCCTATTAATAAAGAATCTGATCTGCACATTGAGCCCGAAACTACGATAAAAAAACCTTTGTCGACATTGTTGCTTCTCACTACTCACAATATCATGTTAATATTACTTACAATACCATGACGCCCTCGGCATAACAGGCAGAAAATCTCCTTTATCTTTACCTATTCCCTTTATTGTTGCTGTTAATATATTCTACCTCCCTACCTTTGTAAGACAACCCTCCGATAAAATTATTTATGCAATTGAGATTTATACCGCACTTTCTATTCCTTGTTTTTGTTTTTTTGAATGCTTCCTGCTTAAATGATAAAATCGGGGACAAGTGTGAATCCTCTTATTACACCACCACTGTTGAGCCAATATTAATTACCGACTGCGCCAACAGTATTAGCTGCCATGTTAGTGAAGGAAATGCCGGTGCCGACTTTACTAAATATGATGTTGTATATGCTGAAAAGGATGAAATCTTGAGAAGGATTTCTTTAGATGTTTCCAATCCTGATTTTATGCCTAAGGGCGGTCTTCCATTAACTTTTGAAGAAATACAAATACTAAATGACTGGGTTGCCTACGGTGCCAAAGGCTGCGATAATTAAAAGTGAATATTGATTTAGAAACAGTTTTAAAAAAATGATATGACACGAATCCTGAATGTAATAGCTGTATTTTTTTTATGTATTTTCGGCACATTTGCCCAGCCGGTTTATTTAGCCACCGGGGGAAGTTGTTCTTTTTTCAGCCGAACGCCTGTTGAAGATATTGATGCTCATAGCGAAAGTATGAGTGCCGTTTTGAATACTCAAACGAAGGAAATACTTTTTAAAGTACCGATGTCAACTTTTAAATTCAAAAAAGCATTGATGCAAGAGCATTTCAATGAAAAATATGTAGAAAGTGAAAAGTTTCCTTATGCCACATTTAAGGGAAAAATTAATGAAGAAGTTGATTTTACCAAAGATGGCTCAACAGAAGTTACGTCAACAGGCGTGATGAATATACATGGTATTGATCAGCCCATGACGGAAAAGGGGGTGATCACAATAAAAGATGGAAAGATATCCATCAATTCAGAATTCAAAATAGCATTGAAAGACTACCAAATTTCTATCCCTAAAATTGTGGTGTCAAACATCGCTGAAATAATTGACGTGAAAATGAATTGTGCTTTCAGTCCTTATAAAAAGAAATAATAATTTAATTATTACTACTGATGAAAAAAATATTTTTATTCCTGATAGCGCTATTCACCACCATCCCTGTGTTTTCCCAAGAAGACCTGAGCGCTATTTTGGATAGTGTTTCACCTCGCGAAAAAATATCAGCAACTTTTAAGTCAACTCGCGTCATCAATGTTCAAAGCAATGAAACGGTTCACCGCCGAACCCTGGATTTCAGGATCGGCCATCGCTTTGGTGCTGTTGGTGAAGGCAGTGGCGGGTCCATACATAATCTTTATGGCCTTGACAATTCATCAGATATTCGTATTGCCTTTGAGTATGGTATTACAGATGAAATTACTGTAGGGTTCTCCAGATGCAAACACAATGAAAACTATGAAGCGCTTGCAAAATATCGATTAATTCAACAAACCAATGATGATCATATTCCACTGGCCATCACTTTATTCGGGAACATTATCTACTCCGGTAAAGAAAATCCCAATTTAAGTTATGATAATCCGGGTACTGCTACTGAGAATTTAAGAAAGATGTCATATACCTTTCAAGCGATACTGGCCCGTAAGTTTTCTTCTAAATTTTCTTTTGAACTATTGCCGACAATGGTACACCGTAATTTTGTAGAAAACACAGATGATGACAATAACCTCTTTGCCATTGGTGCTGCAGGAAGAATGAAGATAACGCGTAGTACAGCCTTTATTGCCGACTATATATATAACTTCAGTTCATTGAGAAAGATAAACAATGACAATGGATACTATAATGCATTAGGCATCGGTATGGAATTTGAAACAGGCGGACACGTTTTCAGCATCATGTTCACCAATGCTGAATATATTCCCGAGCATGAGTTTATTGCTGAAACAAAAAGCAGTTGGGCAAAAGGTGGTTTTCGATTCAGCTTCAATATCTCAAGAAACTTTAAGGTATAACACAATGTATCGTTAATTATTTTTTTTCACGGTTCTGAACAGCCTTTAATTTACGGCTATGTTTGCATGACGCTTTTTTACAAATGCCCCTGAAACAAAATTTAAAAGTTAAAAAAAACAGTTCCCCGCCACCGGCTGATACAATTGCCGTTGTTGATTCATCCATCCATAAAGCCGCTTTAATTGTTCCTGCAAACGCCAACACCGGGAATAAGCCTTTGTTTCAACAACATCTCCTCAAACCGCAACACATCAATGCGCAATATTCGGAAAGGTTTACCCCTGATTGGTTCACCTTATCGCTGATAGCCATTATAGCCCTTTTCACCTGGTATAAGTTGTTTTACCATCGTATGTTCCTTCAATTAACCAATGCTTTTTTCAGCATGGCCACCACCAATCAAATTGTGAGAGACGAGAGCGTACTGTTGCAAAGAGCCTCCTTGAACTCCTCTTTTATTGCCTATTTAGTGGGCGGCCTCTTTCTTTATCAGGTAAGTGTGGCGGGTAGTTGGCAACATCCATTGCTACTAAGTGGTTTTATCCGCTTCATCCTGTTTGCCCTTACGATTGCCCTTGCCTACTCAGCGCAAATGATTGCACTGCGTTTCCTGAGCAACATTTTTAATTCAGAGCGGCCGGCGGCAACTTATATCTTCACCATCTTTCTTTTTAACATGATGGCCGGCCTCCTTTTACTTCCAATTGTAATACTTATTGCCTATGCTCCGTTAGAATACAGGCAATTTTTAATTGGATCCGGTATGGCCATACTGGTGATTTTTCTCCTTTATCGATACGTCAGGGTATTCATAATCTGGACAAGCCTGTTGCGTGCTCCTGTTTTTTATTTGTTTTTGTACCTTTGCGCCTTCGAAATTGCTCCTTTGCTGTTGATCGGGAAGATTGCGTTAATACAGAAATAGGCTGGAGGAGTAGTTTTGTTGATGAACATTTGCTTTAAAAAGAAAGGAGCCCTTGAAAGTAAAAACCATACTAGTAACACAGCCCAAGCCTGAATCGGAAAAATCACCATACTTTGATTTAGCCAAAAAGCATAACCTGAAAATTGATTTCAGGGCTTTCATTAATATTGAAGGCATCCCTGCTGTTGACTTCCGGAAGGACAGGGTGAATGTTGCAGAACACACAGCTATTATTCTCACCAGCCGTCATTCTGCCGATCATTTTTTTCGCATCTGCCATGAAATGCGAATCACCAATATAGAGAACTTTAAATATTTCTGCATTTCAGAGTCAACCGCTTTTTACCTCCAGAAATACATCACTTACCGCAAGCGTAAAATTTTTAGTGGTAAGCAAAATATCACCGATTTGATGGAGGTGATGAAGAAACACAAGACGGAAAAATATCTCTTACCCTGTTCCGATATTGCAAAGCAGGAGATCGCCGACGCGCTTACAGAAAAAAACTATCAGTTTACCAAGGCCGTCATCTATCGAACTGTTGCGAGCGACCTAAGTGATCTTGCTCAAGTTAAGTACGATATGTTGGTGTTTTTTAGCCCGGCAGGAATTACCTCGCTCCTGAAGAACTTTCCTGATTTTGCTCAGAACACTACCCTGATTGCTGCCTTTGGACATGCCACCTCACATGCTGTGATAGAAGCCGGTCTGCGCCTTGACATACAAGCACCGGTTCCGGAAGCCCCCTCCATGACAATGAGCATTGAAAACTATATTAAGAAGAACAATAAATAATATTCTTCCGTTTTCTGGTTTGCATTCTATCATTTAATGCTCCTTTAAACAAATCATTTGTTCGCTTTAATCCTATTACAAACTCACTCCCGCCTTTGACTTCGCCGAACTTTTCTCTTCCTGCCCCGGAACGTGTTAAAAGCCGCAGATTGTTTGAGTTACTTTTTGCAACCGGACATGGCATCAAACAATTCCCTTTCCGCCTTGTATGGCTTAATGGGCCTTACCACGAGAAACACCCGGTAACAGTTGCAGTGTCAGCCCCTAAGCGAAACATGAAAAAAGCACATAACAGGAACAGGATGAAAAGATTGATGAGGGAAGCTTACCGCTTGAATAAAACTGCTATTGTAGCGTTGGCTCATCAGCGGAAGCAAGGATATATTTTGTTGTTTATTGCACAAGTTAGTACCCCTATGAGCTTTGCTGAAACACAAGAAAAAATAATTCTACTTTTACAGCGTTTAATAACACTCCATGCGCTCCCTGCTGAATAACTTTCTGATTTTACTGGTGAAGTTCTATAAAGGTGCCATTTCGCCATACTTGATGCCTGCTTGTCGTTATACGCCAACCTGCGCCGAATACGGCATAACGGCATTAAAAAAATATGGCCCTATGAAAGGAAGTTGGCTTACCTTCAAACGATTTCTTTCCTGTAATCCCTGGGGTGGTCATGGTTATGATCCAGTTCCTTGATAATTTATTTTTTTACCAATGACTTTAATACCAATTATGAAAAACAAAAAGAGAAATATAATTTATACTGCTGTTGCAGCCGTTTTATTATGCGTAACTGTTACGCTATTTTCTTTTCGAAGTGCTGATGATAATTACTTCGAGATTTCTAAAAACATCGACATTTTCGCAACACTGTTCCGTGAACTCAATATATATTATGTTGATGAAACGCATCCGGAAGAACTGGTGCAACATGCCATAGATTCTATGTTGGCTTCTTTAGATCCATATACTCAATACATCCCTGAATCCGACATGGATGATTACAGGTATCTTACAACAGGTCAGTATGGTGGCATTGGAGCACTCATTGGCCAGCGTGATGGTCAGGTAATAATTACTGATCCATATGAAGGATTCCCTGCGCAAAAATCAGGGCTCATGGCAGGTGACCGCATTTTAGAAATTAACGGCGAGTCCATGAGAGGCAAAAATTATGATGAAGTAAGCCGTCAACTCAAGGGTCCGGCTAAATCTTCGCTCACATTAAAAATAGAAAGGCCGGGTGTAACCGCACCAATTGCAAAAACTATTGTACGTGAGGAAATAAAAATTAAAAATGTTCCTTATTATGGAATGCTTAACAACGACATCGCTTTTATAAGATTAAGCAGTTTTACTGATGATGCAGGTTATGAAGTGAAGAGTGCATTGGAAGAACTGAAGAAGAAAAATAATGTAAAAGGGCTGGTTTTCGATTTACGTGGTAACCCGGGTGGCTTGTTGAATGAAGCAGTTAATGTAGTAAACGTATTTGTTGACAGAGGTCAGGAAGTCGTTAGCACACGTGGAAAAATGAAAGACCTCAATAAAAGCTATCGCACGCTCAACAATTCAGTTGATACACAAATGCCGATGGTAGTGTTGGTGAACAGTGGCTCAGCCTCTGCATCTGAGATTGTTTCCGGCAGTCTTCAGGATTTAGACAGAGCAATCATCCTCGGACAACGTACTTTTGGAAAAGGCCTGGTGCAAACAACTCGTCCGCTTTCATACAATGCACAGTTAAAGGTAACTACTTCTAAATATTATATCCCTAGCGGGCGTTGCATTCAGGCATTGGATTATGCACACCGAAATCCCGATGGCAGCGTTGGTAAAGTTCCTGATTCATTAATGACTGAATTTAAAACAAAGAAAGGCCGTAAGGTATATGATGGCGGAGGAATCAATCCTGATTATGTGATTGCCGATCCTGATTACAGTGCTATTTCTACAAGCTTAGTCACCAAATACCTAATGTTTGATTTTGCAACTACCTATCATCAACAACACCCTTCCATTGCTCCGGCAAAAACTTTTTCGCTGACAGACAATGAATACAATGATTTTAAAAACTGGCTTACCACCAAAGACTTTGATTATACAACAGAAAGTGAATTGAAGCTGGAAGATCTAAAATTACTAGCGCAAAAAGAAAAATATTTTGATGCCATCGCTCCACAATATGAAATGTTGAAGAAGAAACTGGCGCATGATAAAACAAATGACCTTGTTATTCAAAGAAAAGAGGTTAGCGAGTTTCTAGAGAATGAAATTGTTTCACGCTATTATTACCAGAATGGTCGTTTTGAAAGTAGTTTTGACAGCGACCCTGATATAACAATGGCCATTAAAGCATTAAATGATCCGCTTGTTTTTTCTGCCATTATGAATCGTAGTTACAAAGAATAATATCAACCTATTTATTAATTGTCGTCAGGTGAATGATTGTTAAACAATATTCTTTCACGCTATATTACATTGGCCTTCTCCTGCTGGCCACAGGTCTGCCATTGTGGATGCTCCTCATGAGTTTGTCTCAGTTCATTCTCATGGGTGCATGGTTAATGGATGGTGATATTCCGGGAAAATTGAAAAAAGCATTTGCCAATCCTGTTGTTTTGGTACTTACAGGCTTGTATGCAATTCATGTAGTCGGTTTAATCAACACCACCGATTTTGATTATGCAATTCGCGATTTGCGTATTAAACTGCCGATGCTTTTATTACCCATCATTGTTTCCACCATGCCGGCATTATCAGAACAGCAATTTAAAAACATCCTAAAAGTTATTATAGGCGCTACTTTTATTTCAACCCTTTGCTCGGTTGCCGTACTTTTAGGATTAACTTCTAAAACTGTTGTTAATATAAGAGACATCTCTATATTTATTTCGCACATCAGGCTGGCGCTCATCATTTGTGTGAGCATTGTCAGCTCAATGTACCTGATGAAAAGTGCGAAAAAAAACAAATTGAACTTTATATATATACTCCTTGTATTGTGGTTTATCATTTTTCTGATCATTCTTGAATCATTAACCGGATTGTTTATTCTGTTTTTTCTCTTCCTCTTTTATTGTTTCTTATTGCTTTGGAAAAGCAACCAACGTTTCATGCGTGCCGTCTTTGCTGTATGTCTTTTAATTTTGCTCTCTACATCAGGCCTGATGTACAAGTTTCTATTTGTTGATTCCATCAAAAAAATAACTGTTGGCACACAGTCTTTAAAACAATATACTTCACTTGGACATCCTTATTCACATTTTCCGGAAAAACAGGATCACGAAAATGGAAATCCGGTATGGATCAATATTTGTGAAATTGAGCTTAATTCTTCCTGGAGCACAAGGAGCAATTTAAAATTTGACAGTAAAGATCTCAGGGGACAAGAAATCAAATATACACTCATCCGGTATTTAGCTTCCAAAAATTATAGTAAGGATGCTGAAGGAGTAAATAAACTTACTGATGATGATGTAAGAGCAATAGAAAACGGAATTGCAAATGTTAATTATTTAAATAAAAGCAACCTTCATGCACGTCTGCAGCAACTGGCATGGGAGTACAGGAACTATTATTATTCCGGCAATCCATCGGGTCACTCTGTGATGCAGCGAATGGAGTTCTGGAAAACTGCTATATATATTATTAAAAAAAATCCTTTGACCGGAGTAGGAACAGGTGATGTTCAGCAGGAATTTAACAAGGCCTATGAAGAAATGAAAACTCAACTGCTCCCGGAATTCCGTTTTCATTCACATAATGAATACCTGTCCATGACGGTTGCTTTTGGCATACTTGGCGGATTGTATTTTATATTTTCTTTGTTCTTTCCGTATTTCTATTTGAATAAACAAAACGACTTTCTTTATACTTCATTTTTCATCATTTTACTGTTGTCCATGCTCACAGAGGACACTCCTGAATCGCAGGCAGGCGCAACGTTTATGGTGTTTTTAAATGTTCTTCTTTTGTTTCATCAGCACAACAAGCCTGTTAAATCCTGATTTTCGCTTTAAATATTCTGCATTTCACCCTTAATTTCGTCATTAAGCTATCACTTATTGTAAATTAGCAGCTCATTGTGCATATTTACCTAACACTATTACTTAAAATAAATTAGACCACTAGCTCCCTCTTCTTGCGCCACCGCTAAAGCTATGGCGACACGCGGTTGGAGGAGGGCTGGGGTGAGGTTGCAAAAGCAGACTAATTTATTTTAAGTATCAAAGAAAATGAATTTAGAAGCGGAAAAATTAGTTTACTCAGCCGGTCAGTTCCTCCAATCGGAGCAGGCGGGGGAGGCCGCTTCGTTATTACATGATTGCATAATACGATACCCTGACACTGGCAAAGCTTATGCAATGCTGGGATATATATACCAACGCTTTTTTAAAGAACAAGTGGCAAGCGAAGAATATTTCAGAAAAGCCATGACGCTTGCGCCCGATTACACTGACACGTATATATATTATGCAGATGCGTTGTTGATACAGGAAAGAATGACAGAAATGACAGCCATCCTGAACAAGGCTTTGGCAACAACAGGTGCCGATAAAAACAGGATCTACTATTATTTTGGGCTGATGAATGAACGCATGTCAAAATATGAAGAAGCCGTTGAGAATTACCAACGCGCTATTGTGTTTTGTCTTGATGATCAGGAAATGGAAATATATCAAAAGGCTGTTACACGGTGCCTGACCAAACAAAAATCTTACAGTATTTAATAATAAAAAAAGCAATGGTGGTAACTGATTATTTCTATTTGTAATGCTTCTCCAGGAATTTATATATATTAAATTCCTGCTTCTTTACAGCTTCAGTTAACTCCTGTTGCAGGGTTTGTATGTTAACATCCCTCATGCGTTGGCGCTGTATAATTCGGTAAGCCTGTTCAGCAAGCAAACGGCCTTTATCTTGCTGATGAGCTTCGCTAAAATGAAGTTTGATGTACTTAATAAGTTCATCCAATCCTTTCCCCTGGTGAGCAATTGTTTTCAATACAGGAATATGCCAATTGCTTATTGCCCTTTCATGCAAAGCAGAAGTAATGTTTTTTACCAGGATGTCGGCTCCTTCACGATCGCTTTTATTCACAACAAAAATATCAGCGATTTCCATGATACCAGACTTGATGGCTTGTATATCATCCCCCGACTCTGGAACAAACACGACAATTGTGGTATCAGCCAATGCTGCCACTTCCACTTCCGATTGTCCTACACCAACTGTTTCAATAAAAATATAATCGAAATTTGCCGAACGCAGTACATCCGTTATTTCCAAAGTTTTTGATGACAATCCTCCCATAGCACCGCGTGTGGCAATGGAGCGAATATATATATTGCTGTTGCTGTAATGTTCATTCATCCGAAGCCTGTCGCCGAGTAATGCGCCACCGGTTTTTTTCTTCGAAGGGTCAACACTTATTACAGCAATGGTTTTATCTTCAAAACTTGTTAAAAACCTGCGAACAATTTCATCTGTTACACTACTCTTTCCTGCACCACCGGTTCCTGTAATTCCTAACACGGCCCCCTCCCAACCTCCCCCGTTGGGGAAGGAGTTTTGGAGCTCAATATTTTGTTGAGTATTTTTTTTATCTGGCAGTTGGGAAGCT
>JANOXC010000053.1:0-2056 GCA_031418215.1 Bacteroidota bacterium | reverse complement strand
ATTTTCTCATCAATTGATGGTCTGGTATCTACAAAACCGGCGGGATTTGCCCTGGCGGCAGACAAACGACCCCTATAAAATCTGGCTTTCGGAGATTCTTTTGCAGCAAACACGGGTTGAACAAGGCTTACCTTATTATTATCGCTTTATAGAGACCTATCCTACACTCCAAAATCTTGTTGAGGCTAAAGAAGATGATGTTTTACGTCTCTGGCAAGGGCTGGGATACTATTCAAGGGGACGAAATTTATTAGCTGCAGCCCGCCAAATGATATCGGAGCACAATGCCTTTCCATCTGATTATCAGCAAATTAGATCTTTAAAAGGGGTAGGTGATTATACTGCCGCTGCTGTGGCTTCTATGGCCTTTAACCTTCCTTATGCTGTTGTTGATGGTAATGTTTACCGTTTTCTGTCGCGCCATTTTGGAATTAAAACTCCAATAGATTCGACGGAAGGCAAGAAGGAATTCCGGGAATTGGTTGAATTGCTATTGGATAAAAAAAATCCCGGTGTGTTTAACCAGGCCATGATGGAAATGGGTGCATTAATATGTAAGCCAAAACCTATTTGTGAAGCTTGTGTTTTTGCCCAGAGTTGTGAAGCATTAAAAAATAATAGTGTGGCTCAACTGCCGGTGAAGAGCAAAAAGACTGCTGTAAGAAATCGATTCTTCCATTATTTAGTCATTGAAAATAAAGGACAGCTCTATATTAATCAAAGGACAAGAAAGGATATCTGGCAGGGGTTGTACGATTTTCCTTTAATTGAATTGAAAAAATCAACCTCGTTAAAAAAGCTGGTTGAATCAACAGAATGGCATGCCCTATTTGAAAATGACAACTACAATATAATATATCAGAGCGACGAGATCAAACATCAGTTGACACATCAAAGTATTTATGCCGTATTTACCCATATTGCTTTGGAAAAAACAAAATCCACTTGGCTTAAAAAAAATTGCTTCCAGGTAAAGATAGATGACCTTAAAAAATTCGCTATGCCCCAATTGCTGGTCCGTTATTTAGCGATTCTTGAATCTGAAAAAAATCCACAATCCAATTCAGTTACGAAAAAGAAAGCTAAAAAAAATTCAGGGCCTTTATTTTATTAACTTTGCTATAGACTGAAAGCTTACGGATAAGAAGTAATAAACAACAACTACAAAAATGTTTTATTTATGAGTGGACTAAACAAAGTAATGCTGATCGGAAACCTGGGAAAAGATCCGGAATTCCGACATATGGAAGGTGGTGTGATGGTGGCGCGATTTCCCCTGGCTACTTCTGAGTTTTACAAGAACAAAGAAGGACAGCGACAAGAACAAACTGAGTGGCATCGTATCGTATTATGGAGAGGATTAGCCGAAGCTGCTGAAAAGATTAACCTGCACAAAGGTCAAATGATTTTTATTGAAGGCAGAATTCGTACGCGTTCATGGGAAAAAGATGGCGTGAAAAAATATGAAACAGAAATCGTAGCTGATAATATGACGCTATTGTCAAGAAAAGAAAATTCCGGTGGAACACATGGTGGGCACGATGAACATGCTCCACCACAAACACCTGAAGAACCTCCTATCAATTCTCCGGATGGTGATTTACCTTTTTGATTAATTTGAAAATAAAGGAATATCTACTCCCTCTCCTTGCGCCACCGCTAAAGCTAAGGCGACACGCGGTTGGAGAGGGCAGGTATTACCAACCGAAGCATTTTGCAAAGGTTGGGGTGAGGTCAAACCCCCACTTAAAAAATAATAGTACAATAGCATTAAAATTAACTTCCGGCTTCTGATTTTTTGGTAGCCTTATTCTTTTCTTTGTATTGTAAAAAAAACATCCATTATCCTTTAAATATTCATAGATTGTTTATTAAAAAATGTAGGAGAGCCTATTCCCTCTCCAAGGGAGAGGGCTAGGGTGAGGCTGAATCATCAATTTGAAAATAATAGTACAATAGCATTAAAATTAACTTCCGGCTTCTGATTTTTTGGTAGCCTTTTTCTTTTCTTTGTATTGTGAAAATAACATCCCCAATCCCTTCAATATTCACAACT
>JANOXC010000052.1:0-1666 GCA_031418215.1 Bacteroidota bacterium | reverse complement strand
GACCGCGAACAACGCGAACCAGTCGGACATCGACCTCGACGGCGTGGGCGACGCCTGCGACAACTACATCTATTTCAAAAACCATTACTGAACCTGCTAAAGTGTTGGCAGTATCAGTAAGCAAAACCACCTGTTCAGTTTGTTTGCCAAACTGTAATGGAACTGCAACTGCTAATCCTACCGGTGGTACTTCCCCATACACCTATGCATGGTCAACCGGAGGAACAACAAAAACTATTACCGGTATATGTGCCGGCACTTATACTGTAATTGTTACTGACAAAAATGGTTGCTCAGCAACATGTCAAACAACAATCGTTGGCAACTGTTGCAACATTTCTCTTATTCCTAAAGGCACTGATAACCATAATTGTGCTCCGCAATGTAACGGGACGTTAGGAGTAACCGCAGCAGGGGGTTCAGGAAGTTACAAATATTTATGGTCAACCGGTGCAACTACTGCAAATATCAATAGTTTGTGCGAAGGTTCTTATACAGTAACAGTAACTGATGCAAGTAGCGCCACTTGTTTTAAGAGCGCCACTTATACAGTTACAGATGATATAACAGCACCAACGCCACCAGAATTTAATATTGGAAATACTTGTTCCGGTTCTTGTAATGGATACATAGCAATTTTAGGATTGGAAGACTTAGCCACTAGTTATACTTGGTCCAATGGAGCAACAACTGCATCTATTGATGATCTATGCGCAGATACTTTTACAGTAATAATTACCTACAATAATGGTTGCACCAGTTCAGATACTATTGGAATTGAAGAAAAATCCGGGCCAGATTTATTTCCAGTTTATCTCAATTGTCATGATAGCTGCAACGGTGGTGGACATGTGTTAAATGATTTGGATTACAATAGTTTCTTATGGTCAAATGAACAAACCACTTTTAATGCTTCCAATCTTTGTGCAGGTAATTATACTGTAACAGTAACTGACTTTTCCGGTTGTGTTTTAACATCAGAGCTCGAATTACCTAACCCCGAAAAAATCATTGCAACTTGTAGTGTAATTTCCAACGAAACATCACCAGGTGCGGCTAACGGTGTGCTGTTTGTACAAGCAACCGGTGGATTGAACAATCATTTATTTTATGGTGTAGAGTGGAGCAATGGGCAATTTGCACCGTATGATACTTTGTTAACAGCAGGCACCTATACGGCAACAGTAACTGATGAATGGGGATGTCAGGCAACAACTTCATGTGATATTCTAAGTTGCAATAATAGCAGGATATCAAGCTCCAGCGAGGTTTTGAATCTCTCCACTATCTATCCTAATCCATTTTCGGACGGATTTGTTGTCAAATATTCAGGTGATGAATCCTATAGCGTAACTATTACGGAATTAAGCGGGAGGCTCATTGCCAGATATACTGATATATATAAAGAATTTGGTCTTGGAAAAGATCTTTTGCCTGGGATGTATATGGTTAAGATTGAATCAGTGAATGGTTATCAAAGCTCAGCTAGAATTATCAAATTAAAATAGATTTATATATAAAAAAGGGGGCTTCTTTGAAGCCCCTTTTTTTTGAAAAATAATTAAAAAAATTCAGCAATTTATTACAGAGGTAAATGAATGTCAATCATCTTAATCAATTAGGATAAAAATATTTATAATTTATTAAATTGGCAATTGAAAACTTA
>JANOXC010000051.1:0-4879 GCA_031418215.1 Bacteroidota bacterium | reverse complement strand
ACCAATGAAATAGTTGGCAAGATCAAGCCATTGAAATTAAAACAAGACATTTTATTGCCCCATTTTAAAATACCGGAAGGTTTTGTTGACCAGGATAGTTATCTGAAGCACCTCACGATGGAAGGAGCCAAACAACGGTATCATGAATTAACTCCCGAAATTGAAGAAAGAATAAACTTTGAACTTTTCACAGTTAAAACGATGGGTTTTGCAGGGTACTTTCTCATTGTTGCAGATTTTATTAAAGCCGGGCGTGACCTTGGTGTTTTTGTAGGTCCCGGTCGTGGCAGTGCCGCTGGCTCAGCTGTTGCCTATTGTATAGGGATTACGAATATCGATCCGATAAAGTACAATCTCCTTTTCGAGCGTTTTTTAAATCCCGATCGGAAATCAATGCCCGATATTGATACAGACTTTGATGATGTGGGTCGTCAAAAAGTAATCGATTATGTTGTAGAGAAGTATGGCCGTAACCAGGTAGCCCAGATTGTTACCTATGGTACCATGGCCGCTAAAATGAGTATTAAGGATGTGGCGCGTGTAATGGATCTTCCATTGGCTGACTCAAATGCACTGGCGAAAATGGTTCCTGATAAGCCGGGTATTGAGTTGCGTCGAGTACTTGAAGCAGCATTAACAGGTGAAAAAAGTTTGAAGGAGAAGGAAGCACTGAATAGCGATGACCTGGAAGAGGTTAAGAAGTTGCGAGAAATTTATGCAGGAACTGATTTGCGTGCACAAGTATTACACGAAGCGGTTATTCTGGAAGGGTCGGTGCGTAATACCGGTATTCATGCAGCGGGAATTATTATAGCGCCCAAGGATTTGATGGAGATTATTCCCGTTGCTACTTCAAAAGAAACAGAATTACTCATCACGCAATTTGATGGTAGGGTAATTGAAGATGCAGGGGTGCTGAAGATGGATTTTTTAGGGTTGAAGACGTTAACCATTATGCGTGATGCTTTGCAATTGATTAAACAACATCATCAAATTGAAATTGATATTGATAAAATACCCTTAGATGATAAATTGACATTGGAACTTTATCAGCGTGGGGAAACCAATGGAACATTTCAGTTCGAATCAGCAGGTATGCAGAAATACCTGAAAGATCTGAAGCCTGATAAATTTGAAGATCTTATTGCCATGAATGCCCTTTTTCGTCCCGGACCATTGGCTTACATACCAAAGTTCATTGACAGGAAACATGGAAGGGAGAAGATCACTTATGATGTTCCGGAGATGGAGGAATTCCTAAGTGATACCTATGGCATTACGGTCTATCAAGAGCAGGTCATGCTTTTATCTCAGAAATTGGCCGGCTTTACCAAAGGGGAAGCTGATGTCCTTAGAAAAGCGATGGGAAAAAAAGATAAAGCCACGCTTGATAAAATGAAAAGCCGTTTTATTGAAGGGACAAAAAAGAATGGGCTCAATGAGAAAGTTTGCGAGAAGGTTTGGACAGATTGGGAATCATTTGCACAATACGCTTTTAATAAATCGCATTCAACATGCTATGCTTTACTGGCGTTTCAAACAGCTTATCTGAAAGCACATTATCCGGCTGAGTATATGAGCGCTGTGTTGACCCACAACCTCAGTAACATTGATAAAATAACCTTCTTCATGGAAGAATGCCGTAGGATGGGATTAGCTGTACTTGGTCCGGATGTCAATGAAAGTGCCTATAATTTTGCTGTTAATGCTAAAGGAGAAATTCGTTTTGGACTGGGCGGTGTTAAAGGAGTAGGAGAGTCCGCCGTTCAAAGTATTATTGAAGAACGAGATGCCAACGGACCATTTCAAAACATATTCGAGCTAACCAGTCGTATCAGCAATAAAGCAGCAAATAAAAAATGCCTGGAAAGCATGGTACAGTCAGGGGCTTTCGATTGTTTTAAAGGAATTCACCGTGCCCAGTATTTTGCATTAGATAGCAAAGATGCCATAAGCGGAATTGAAAAGGCCAGCCGTTTTGGTAATGCCATGACTTCACAAGTTAAGAAGGCACAGACCTTATTTGGTGACTTGGTGAATGAAGATATCACAACGCCAACATTACCAGTTGTTGAACCTTGGAGTAAGCTCGAAGCATTACGACGAGAAAAGGATGTGATAGGTTTTTATGTATCAGGGCATCCGTTGGATGACTACCAGATTATCTTAAAGCGATTTTGCAATACAACTATAGAAAAGGTTGTTAATGAATTAGATAAACTACGTAATCGAGACCTTTCATTCGCAGGTATTATTGCGAGCGTAACTGATAGGATCAGCAAAAATGGGAAGCCTTTTGGAAGCTTTGTTATTGAAGATTTAACAGGCTCCATGCAGATTACAATGTTTGGAGAAGAGTATGGAAAGTTCAAACCCTTATTGGTTCCTGAGAGCCTGATCTTTATTAAAGGGAAAGTAAATTCACGATTCAACAATCCTAATGATTTAGAATTCAGGCCATCTGAAATTCAGTATTTATCAGATGTAGGAGATAAAATGACCAGGCAAATGGTACTTCAAATGAACATTTGGGATGTCAAAAATGACAATATAGCATTACTCAATGACCTCTTGTCAGCCAACCAGGGAACCATCCCTGTTAAACTCCAAGTCATTGACGATGAGTGCAAATGGAGTATTCCTTTTTCCTTCAAAAACACCCGTGTAAAATTTTCACAAAAGTTTGTGAGTGAACTTCAATCGGTTACAAATCGGGACGTGATTATCAACTAAAATCGTCCGAAATTCGCCATCCGAAAGTCTTGAAGTCAACGTATAAGCAGATAATCTGAAATGGTTATTGGCGCGGTGTTTGTCTAGCGACCGGTTCAACAAATCAAATATTAATTTCAAACTTAATTTAAAGAAAAATGGCAATCGAATTAACAGATGCAAACTTTGATGAACTGGTGCTGAAATCAGATAAGCCGGTATTAGTAGACTTTTGGGCTGAATGGTGTGGTCCATGCAGAATGGTTGGACCATCTGTTGAAGAACTTTCTAAGGAATACGAAGGAAAAGCGATAGTAGGAAAAATGAATGTAGATACCAATCCGAATGTTTCTATGCAATTCGGTATCCGCAACATTCCTGCACTGCTTTACTTTAAAAATGGACAGGTTGTCGATAAACAAATCGGCGCTGTACCTAAATCGATACTGGCTAACAAGCTAGACGCTCAACTTCAGTGACCGTGAATTGGTTAATGGTTAATTGTTAATGGTTTTCTGAAGCTTATCCGGTTGATGGTTATTCGCTCGCAAGAATGAATAGCCATCAGCCTTTTTAAGGGTAACTACTTTAGTGATTTTCAGTATGAATTACCGTTATCTTAGTCAACGAATTACATAATAAAAGAAATATTAATCGCCTAATCGCTTCTTTGCCTCTTCGCCTAATCACCTAGCAAAAATGCCCATCAATCATCAGGAAATTCACCAATTCTCCCATCTGGAAATATTAGCCAGACAGGTGGTGGAGGGCTTTATCACCGGTTTGCACAAAAGTCCGTTTCATGGTTTTTCTGTTGAGTTTGCAGAGCACAGAATTTATAATACTGGTGAGCCAACAAGGCATATTGACTGGAAGCTTTACGGCAGGACGGATAAATTATTTACCAAAAGATATGAAGAGGAAACGAATCTTCGATGCCAGTTAATCATCGACAATTCGGCTTCCATGCATTATCCTGAGGCCGATAAAAAAAATCCGGAAATACAAAATAAGATTACCTTTTCAGCACATTGTGCAGCCGCCATCATTCAGTTGCTGAAAATGCAGCGAGATGCAGTGGGACTGAGTATCTTCTCTGACAAGATTGAAACTCATACACCTTCACGCAGTAGTAGTGTTCATCATAAATTGCTTTACCATAAGTTGGAGGAGGCAATGGCAGCCCCACAGGTGAATAAAACAACCTCTGCAGCACAGGCATTGCATGAAATCGCTGAGCGAATTCATAAGCGGTCACTTGTTGTTGTATTCAGCGATATGTTCGACAATATCTCACAAGCTGGTGAATTGTATAATGCGCTTCAGCACCTTCGTTATAACAAACATGAGGTTATTCTATTTCATGTAGTTGATAAAAACCTCGAGCTGGAGTTTAATTTTGAAAACCGGCCGTATCACTTCGTAGATTTAGAGAGTGGGGAAGAGGTAAAGGTGCATTCCAATCAGGTAAGGGAGGCCTATCTGGAGTCCATCACATCCTTTAAGAAAGAGCTTCAAATGAAATGTGCACAATACAAGATTGACTTTGTGGAGGCTGATATTCATAAGGGATATCAGCAGGTTTTAATGCCCTATCTGGTAAAAAGGGAAAAGATGCCATAAGTGTTTGTCTATTAAAAAAATCAAACTACATTTGCCCTCCCGAAAAATCAGATCATTAATACTCAAAATATTTAGCTTGGTTCGGTAGTTCAGCTGGTTAGTCCCGATAGCTATCGGGAACATGCCTGAAGATATTCATGAAAAGTAAAAAGTTCTTTATCAAATTATTTAGCTTGGTTCGGTAGTTCAGCTGGTTAGTCCCGATAGCTATCGGGAACATGCCTAAGAAGATTTATAAAAGTAAAAAGTTCTTTATTAAAAATATTTAGCTTGGTTCGGTAGTTCAGCTGGTTAGAATACATGCCTGTCACGCATGGGGTCGCGGGTTCGAGTCCCGTCCGGACCGCAAGCTATTAGCCCCTCAGAGATGAGGGGTTTTTTTATTGTTTCTCCTCTGAAAACAGCATAAAATTAAATTGAAAGTTTACTTATTTTTTTCTTAAAAACCAGATCAAAATATCAACCCCAGGAGGTCAAACAAGGTCATAATTTTTCTGCCAAACCCTTTTAACTGGCACGAATTTTAACTTTTGGAAGTCAGTTT
>JANOXC010000050.1:0-9772 GCA_031418215.1 Bacteroidota bacterium | reverse complement strand
TTTCTCAAAAGATTTTTTGATTCGTTCACGCCACATAACAAGGCTGGTAACATCAGCTTCTACATAGGAAGTAACATGAGCTGAAGTGCGTTTACTCATTACCATATGATCGGCAATAAGTTTTCGCATACGATCCATTTCGATGATTTCTACATCACCGCTAATTGATACCGCTGGTCTGCTTTCAGCCATTCCTGTTGATGGTGAGGATAAAGGAGCTGATTCCACCCTAATTTGTTCTTTAACAGGTGCTGTAACTGATCCACTCTTCTTTAACTCAACATAGGCCAGTATATCTTTTTTTGTGATGCGGCCACCGTCACCTGAACCGGCCATACTTTCTAATTCCGATTGGCTGACTCCTTCCGTAGTTGCAATATTTCGTACCAAGGGTGAAAGAAATCTGTTATCTCCGCCACTTACTTTAACAGCAGGAGCTATAGGTGCAATTAATGGAGCTGAAACTGTTTCCAATACAACAGGTGCAGGAGTTGCAACTGCCTGTTGGCCATTTTGAGCAGGTATCGATCCTTTTGAACTAGCTGAATCAATGATTGCAATAACAGTCCCAACTTGCACAATATCACCATCTTTGAATAATTTTTTGACGAGTGTCCCTTCGGCAATTGAGGGCACTTCAGAATCAACTTTATCGGTGGCAATTTCCAACAAAGATTCATCAGCTGCTACATGATCACCTTCATTTTTCAACCAGCGAATGATTGTTGCTTCGTGAACACTTTCACCCATCTTGGGCATTTTTAATTCTACATTGGCCATTTGTTCAGCTATAAAAAGATTAAGGCGAAATTAGAAAATTTAGCGTTGTAAATCAGATCGACTATTTTAGGTCTAACCGTATACTTAATTCCTTCAATTGCACGTCTTCGATAGCAGCTGGTGCATCAATCATCACATCCCTTCCACTGTTGTTTTTTGGAAATGCAATAAAATCACGTATCGTTTCTGACCCTCCAAATAAGGAGCATAAGCGATCGAACCCAAATGCAATACCACCGTGTGGAGGTGCCCCATACTCAAAAGCATTCATTAAGAATCCGAATCTCGACAAAGCATCTTCCTTTGAAAAACCCAACAGATCAAACATTCGTGACTGCATTGTTCTATCATGAATACGAATGGAACCTCCACCTACTTCTACTCCATTAATAACCATGTCGTAGGCATTTGCCCGCACCAATCCCGGATCAGTATCCAATAAAGCAAAATCGTCAATTAAAGGTGAAGTGAAAGGATGATGCATGGCAAACCAACGATTTGCTTCTTCATTCCATTCCAATAATGGAAAATCAACAACCCAAAGACAACTGTAATTGTTTTTATCACGAAGCCCATTTAAAGTACCCATTTCAAGACGAAGTTCACTCAATGCTTTCCTGGTTTTATTTGGCTCACCCGCTAAAATAAGAATCAGGTCGCCGGGCTTTGCATTCATTGTATCAGCCCACTTTTTCAAATCCTCAGAGGAGTAAAACTTATCTACTGATGACTTCAACACACCGTCATCACCATATCTCAGATACACCATTCCATTCGCACCAATTTGGGGACGTTTTACAAAATCGGTTAACTCATCCAGTTGTTTGCGAGTATATCCTGCACATCCTTTGGCACAAATGCCAACTACCAAACCGGCATCATCAAAAACCTTAAAGTTTTTTCCTGAAGTGAGGTCGGTTGCTCCTTTGTCATCAGACTTCAATTCTACAAATCGCATTTCAAAACGCGTATCGGGTTTATCACAGCCATAATACTTCATGGCATCGGCATAGGACATTAATAGCAACGGCGGAATGTCAATTCCTTTCACCGCTTTAAAAAGATGTCGAATCAAACCTTCAAAAGTGTTCAATATATCATCCCGCTGCACAAAGCTCATCTCGCAATCGATCTGTGTGAATTCCGGTTGTCTGTCGGCGCGCAGGTCCTCATCTCTAAAACACTTCACGATCTGGTAATAACGATCCAAACCGGCGACCATCAACAATTGCTTAAAAGTCTGAGGCGATTGAGGCAAAGCATAAAACTGCCCGGCATTCATCCTTGACGGAACAACAAAATCACGGGCCCCTTCCGGAGTTGATTTTATGAGAACAGGTGTTTCCACCTCCAGGAATTTTTCTTTATCGAGATAATTACGTGTTTCAATCGCCAGACGATGACGTAGTTCCAGATTGGAACGTACTGTATTTCTACGTAAATCAAGGTAACGGAATTTCATTCGCAGGTCATCCCCGCCATCTGTTTGGTCTTCTATGGTGAAAGGTGGCGTATTGGCTACATTCAATATTTCCAGGTAAGTCACTAAAATTTCAATGTCTCCGGTTTCCATTTTAGGATTCTTACTGCTCCGTTCAGCCACTCTTCCTGTAGCCATTATAACATACTCACGACCTAGCTGCCTAGCCATCTTACAAAGCTCAGCATTGGTATCCATATTGAAAACCAGCTGGGTAAGACCATAGCGGTCGCGCATATCCACGAAGGTCATTCCACCCAGATCGCGTGAACGCTGCACCCATCCACAAAGTGTGACGGTTATTCCGGCATTTTTAATTTTTAATTCGCCACAAGTATGAGTTCTTAACATGTTTATTTTTTAAAAGGGGTGACGAAAATAGTGAAGCGCCCTCAAAGTCGCTAAGGTTTGTAAATTTATGCCCTCCAAAAGCAATAATAATACGGCGATACAAGTTATCGGTCGTGCCAACCTACACTATGAAACAGCTTTTACGCATTTTAATGATTTTGCTGATTACCCTGCCTTCAGCGGCACAAACGCAATCTATTGGCCAATGGAGGGAACATTTGCCATACAACAGGGGCAAAGAAGTGGCTGATGCCGGCACTAAAGTCTATTGTGCAACGGAAGATGCTTTGTTTGCCTATGTTAAAGAAGATGCCAGCATTGAACGCTTTACGAAACTTACCGGGCTTAATGATTTTGGCATCACCGCTATTGCCTACTGTTCCGATTACCAAGTGCTAATTATCTCTTACAGCGATGCCAATATTGATTTTCTTTACAATGACGGCACTGTTTATAATCTTCCTTTTATTAAAGAGAAAAATATTACCGGAAATAAAAACATCAACAGCATATATATAAAAGGCAAACTGGCATTCCTGGCCTGTGGATTTGGAATCGTAGTGCTGGATGTTCAACGTCAGGAAGTGAAAGACACTTATTATATCGGGGCGAACGGTTCTAACATTGATGTACTTGACATTACGATTGATGATATTAATATATATGCAGCAACTGACAGCGCTGTCTTCAGTGCACTCGCTTCAGGCGCCAACCTTGCCGATTACAATAGCTGGTCGGTTAGTTTAAGCAATCCTGGGAATGCCGGTGATTATAACATCATTCAATCTTTTGATGGAAAAACCTATGTGAACTTTGCCAAACCTGATGCAGTAAATACGTCGTCGGATGAGTTGTGGTTAAATAACAATGGCATTTGGAGTCAGGTGATCCAACCTGAATTACCGTCATGGCCTAAACGACGTTCCATTAAAGAGCTGAATAATGAATTAATAGTGGTCAATGATATTTCAACCAGCATATTTAATTCCTTATTGCAACGAACAGAGTATTTTGACAATACTACTTATTCAGATGTGCAGATGCGTGATGCTGCCAAGGAAAGTAATGGTGTTATTTGGATAGCTGACCGTGGAAAAGGACTTGTGAAGATTGACAATAACGGATCGAAAACGGTGATAACACCACGTGGCCCCTACTCTTCTTATACTGCCGACATCGCAATTCAAAATGGAAGAATTTGGGTGGCACATGGTCCGCGATCCACAACATGGAATCCACAGGAGTATCCAATTGATGGATTTTCCCTATTTACAAATGGTGAATGGAAATCATGGAATAAAACAAATTCACCATCGATGGCTGCCAATAATTTTTTCTCCAATATGAACATCGCCATTGTTCCTGGTGAATCTGAACATATCAGGGTGGCATCGGTAACAAGCGGAATGCTTGATTTTAACAACAATGCATTTACTTATTATTCCAAAAACAACAGTACACTGCTGCCTGCTGTAGGAAATGAAACACAAACAATTATTCATGGTATTGCACATGATGAGTCGGGAAATTTATGGGTGGTTAATTCCGGTGTACGGGATGTTATTCATGTTTTAAAAAATGACAATACATGGCGGATATTTAACATGTCTGGTTTGGGAATTGGCAATCCATTTGCCGGATATATATTAATTGATCAAAATAATTTTAAATGGGTCAATTTTTTTGGTGGAGGCGGTGCTAAAACAATTGGGCTACTTGTTTTTGATGATGCAGGAACAATTGACAATACCAATGATGACAGGAAAAAATTTATTGACCTTCCTGCCGCTTCCACTCCACGTTGCATGGCAGTGGATCTTGACGGTCAGATATGGGTTGGAACAGATAAAGGTCCACAAATCATCTACTCCCCTTCATCAGCATTTGATGGTGATGTTACACCTCAACAAATATTAATAAAGCAGGATAATAGTTACCAATATTTATTGGAGTTGGAAACAGTAACTGCAATTGCTGTAGATGGTGCGAATCGCAAATGGCTGGGGACTGCAAATTCCGGTGTTTATTTATTATCATCAGACGGACAAACAGAGATCCATCATTTTACTGCTGAAAACAGCCCGATCTTTTCCAATAACATCTCCTGTATTAACATCGACCCGCAAACCGGAGAAGTGTTTATTGGTACCGATAAAGGTATGATCTCTTATCAAAGTGATGCCATTGAAGGAACTGATGCATGCGAAAATGTATTGGTGTATCCTAATCCTGTTCGTCCGGGTTACAATGGTGCCATTGCAGTGAGAGGTTTAATGAACAATGCTAAAATAAAAATCACTGACATTAGCGGCAGTCTTGTTTATGAAGGAACGGCATTAGGTGGGCAAGCCATCTGGAACGGACAAAATTTAAAAGGTGAAAAAGTATATACAGGTGTTTATCTTGTTTTTGCATCTGATGATGCCGGTGAAAACTCTTGTGTGACGAAGTTACTATTTGTAAAATAATATTCCGTATTAACCTCAACGAATACGAATTTATCCGAATTTGCGAATAGGTATTCTGTCTTTCCGGGTAGCCATTTCTTGGTTCTTGGCTGTTAACGCTTGGCTCTATCATCTACTTTCATAATTTTACTTTTCGGAAATGATACAGTTCAATACAACAATTCTCAAATTCGGATCCAATGGTGAAAAAACCGGTTGGACCTATATTGTCGTACCTGCTGATATTGCACTGCAATTAAAACCGGGTAATAAAAAATCTTTCCGGGTTAAAGGTAAACTCGATCAAACTGCAATAAAAGGGATGGCTTTGATGCCAATGGGTGGTGGAGAATTTATACTGACCTTGAAAGCTGAGATTCGTAAGAAACTTGGCAAACGTCATGGTGCAATGCTCAACGTACAATTGACAGTTGACAACAGCGAGATTAAAATAAATACTGTTTTAATGGAATGCATGGAAGATGATGAAAAAGCAAAAGACTATTTCAATAAACTGTCGAAATCTCATCAGCGGTATTTTTCCAATTGGATTGACAGTGCAAAAACAGATGCCACAAAAACCAAAAGAATTGCACAATGCCTGAATGCGCTTTCGCGAGGTCAGAATTATGCAGAGATGCTGCGATCGTTGAAGAAGATGGATTTTTAGAACAGGGAGTTTGTGGCAGCGGCAGTAGGCAGTAGGCAATTGGCAATTGGCAATTGGCAATTGGCAATAAAATAAAAAATAATTGCATTTATCTTAGCCGAATCGTCTTTCGATATTTTATATACTCCTTGTATAATATTTTTTATTCCTTAAACTCTAAACCCACAATTGTCAACTTTTTACCTACTTTTATCAGAAGCAGATTCAACAAAGAATGGAATACAAAGATTATTACGCTATTTTAGGATTGCAGAAAAATGCATCTTCCGATGACATTAAAAAGGCCTACCGGACACTTGCACGCAAACTGCATCCAGATGTTAATCCCAATGATAAGGATGCGCAAAAGAAATTCCAGGAAATCAATGAAGCCAATGAAGTGTTGAGCGATCCCGAAAAGCGAAAAAAATATGATGAGTACGGTAAAGACTGGAAGCATGCTGAAGAGTTTGGGAAAGCGAAAAAATCAAGACAGCAATCCGGTAGTAGCCAGACTTTCGGAGGAGAAAGTTATGGTGGAGATTTCTCTGACTTTTTTGAATCAATGTTTGGTAGTTCCACAGGAGGAAGCAGGCATATTAAGTACCGTGGCCAGGACCTGAGAGCTGAACTGCAATTAACACTGCATGATGCAATGCAAACTCATCAACAAACATTAACATTAAACGGTAATAAAATCAGGATAACGATCCCTGCAGGAATTGAAAACGGACAAACCATCAAGATATCCGGACATGGTGGTGCAGGAATGAATGGTGGACCTCACGGCGACTTATATATTACTTTTTCAATTGCCAATAATGCAACGTTTAAAAGACTGGATAATGACATTTATACAACTGCTGAAATAGATTTATACACTGCCGTTTTAGGAGGTGATTTGATTCTTGATACTTTGGATGGAAAAGTTAAACTTAAAATCAATCCTGAAACACAAAACGGAACAAAAGTAAAACTGAAAGGGAAAGGGTTTCCGGTTTATAAAAGAGAAGGGCATTTTGGCGATCTATTTATAACCTATAATGTAAAACTCCCCACCAATCTTAATGATAAACAAAAAGAACTTTTTGTTCAATTATCTAAATTAAAATAACACATTTCACCAATGACAACGCAAGAATTAATATCCGTAGAAGTTTTTTGCATGAATAATCAAATTGATACTGCATTCATTTATAATCTACAACAAAAAGGATTTATAGAAATTAAAACCGTTGATAATATTGCTTTTATTCCGGCTGACACTCTTGCTGAATTGGAAAAAATCATCACTCTTCATTTTGAGCTTGATATTAACATGGAAGGTATTGAAACTATAACTTATTTGCTAAATCAACAACAAATATTACAAAAAGAAATTGCAATTTTGAAAAATCGTTTAAGGATTTACGAAGATTTATAATAACATATGATAATAATTATTTTTCGCAACCGTTTTTTCTTAAAATGTCTTTCCATTCTAATGGTTATTCTGATCATCACTTGTAACAGTCAAATATACGGGCAAGAGCCTGGACCAATACAAACAGACAGGCCCGATCAAACCGAAACGCCATTTACAGTTCCCAAAAATCATTTTCAAATGGAGAATGGTTTTACTTTTGAAAAAGCGAAAAACAATACCAACACCTACTATATTCCTTCAATCTTATCCAAGTTCGGCTTAAATGATCATTTTGAAATTGGCGTAATAACAGAATTTAGTAGTATTAAATCTGACGAAAACTATTCAGGTCTTACTCCGGTTACGCTCCGATTCAAAGAAAACATTTGCAGTGAAAAAGGGCTTTTGCCAATTACCTCGTTTATTGGTTATCTCTCCTTACCAAAACTTGCATCTGAAGAATTTAAAGCAAGTTATTTTGCACCGGCGTTCCGTTTCACTATGCAGCATACGCTATCTGAGAAATTCACATTTGGATACAACTTGGGAGCTGAATGGGATGGCGAATCAGCTGAACCGTCATTTATTTATACAGTTACAACAGGATACGCAATTACTGATAAGTTTGGCTCCTATATAGAATTATATGGATTTGCTCCCCAAAAATCAATAGCTGATCATCGTTTCGACGGTGGTGTAAACTATTTATTACGCAACAATATATTAATTGATGTTTCAGGTGGCATAGGGCTGAACGAAAACTCCCGCTATTCTTATATCTCTTTTGGTTTTTCATTCAGGTTAAAAGATTAGTAACACTATATTTTAAAAACGGTGGTTATGATTTAAAGTGGTTTAAAATTAAACTCGGAATTATATATATTCCATTACCCAATATAAAAGACAGGGTTGATGCTGTAAAATTTCATGACATTTATCACCTTGTCACTGAATATAACGCCAACTACAAAGGTGAAACGGAGATAAGCGGATAGGAAATTGCATCCGGATGTGGAAAATATTACGTAGCAAGGTTGTTGAATCTTGGTTCCTTCCTGACAGGCATGTTTCTATTTCCTCGTGCACTATTAAATGCATTTTTAAGAGGACGT
Source organism: Bacteroidota bacterium (assembly GCA_031418215.1). Classification (GTDB taxonomy): domain Bacteria; phylum Bacteroidota; class Bacteroidia; order AKYH767-A; family OLB10; genus JANOXC01. The sequence continues at coordinate 1,548 of JANOXC010000050.1, read as the reverse complement.
AAAAGCGCTACAAATCTTTATCATGCCTCCTTGTATGATGAAATGCTTTTGAACAAAACAGTTGGTGAGATAAGACAGCAAATTGAACCTTCCCAAAAAAAAGGCAATTCAATAATCGATTATATATATTTTATGCTTTGGTGGCTGCTTGCATTAGTATATCACATTGCATTAGTATTGCTGTTCTTGAAAACAGTTTCACTTATGATACATTATTTTACTATTTGGCCAAAAACTAATTAATCATTCGACTTAGTCAAAAGGTGAACGAGGTGCTTTATTAACTATAGGAGGAACAGTCTGCAAATACGCATAGATAGCTTTCGCCTCCCGATCTGATAAATAAACAAATGGCATCATCGGATAGCGTAAAGCAGGTTGATCAACCATTTTACCATACTTTAATGCATCAACAAACCGATCTTCTGACCATCTGCCAATTCCTGTTTCGGGATCAGGTGTAAGGTTTTGTGTCATCATAACTTTCCCCTCTTTGTTCAAAGGCTTATTTCCTCCACCCATAAATCCAACGCTCTTATCAGGCTGCTCAAAATCATTCGTTTTAAAATCTGCCGAATGACAACTGAAGCAATCGAGTCCGAAAACCAGGTATTTCCCCAATGCCACTGCGTTGTTGGTGTCAGGCATTTCAATTTTATGATCAGGCATTTTCATAGGTTTAAATGCCACTGTGCATAGGAACTTACTAAGAAAAGAAGGCTCGCATGGGAAATCAGGTGTTACCGAAGCAGCAACAAGTGACTCATCTGATCGAAGGAATGCAATGATAGAATTGATGTCTTCATCAGCCATATGTGGCAACTTAGCCATCCATGGCGGGGCATATTTACCATCTCTTTTAATACCGGTGCGCAACAGGTAAAGTAATTCGCCATCGGCCCAATCACCTATTCCATATTTTTTATCTTGCGTGATATTCTGAGAATAGAGAATTCCAAATTCCTTTGGCGCATCAATCATTTGACGACCTGTAAGCTTACCCGTGGCTTCATCCATGTGACAATTAGCACAAAGCAAAAGTGCCAGTTTCTTACCTCGCTCTATACGTTCCGGTGTAGCATCTACTTTAACATCCAATTTAACTGTTTCATAAGAGGGAATACCTCTTATCTCTATAAATGCAAAACCCATTATTGCAATCACAAGGACAATCCCAATAATGACAAGTAAGAATTTAAGAATTTTTTTCATGATTCGTTTTTTTGGTTGGTTAATATTTCAGAAAATGTGGTAAACAAAACTAATACAAATTACTAATTATCCAAATGAAGAATTATTTTGGCCTATTAAAAAGATGCTTTCCTCAAGGGTAAGATATAGTTGACAAATCCTATGAATAACTTGTCTTAATTTAAAAACGTGCTCCTTGAGTATTGCATTATATTTGAATGAAATAGCCATTAATTAGTAAATGAAATAGTTTAACATTTTATGATACTTCGGATCAAGTTTCTAATGCAACAATTTTGTTATTAATATGAACTTATCATTTACTGACTTAATATTGTAAAATTAAGTCAGTAAATG
>JANOXC010000049.1:0-35232 GCA_031418215.1 Bacteroidota bacterium | reverse complement strand
CTACACCTACTGTTGAAATGGCTGTTGGCTTTTTAAAAGCGGAAGGTGGAATTATATTAACCGCCAGTCATAACCCTAAGCAATGGAATGCATTAAAACTGCTGAATGAAAAAGGGGAATTTATCTCAGCAGCTGACGGACAATTGATTTTAGAAATTGCAGAAAATGCATCTTTCAATTATTGTGACGTTAATCACCTTGGTAAAATAGTGCAGGATAGTTCTTCACTTGCCAAACACTTTGAAGCAATTTTAGCTTTACCAATGGTTGATCGTAAAGCCATTGAAAAGGCCAATTTCAAAATTGTTGTTGACTGTGTTAACTCAACCGGTGGTATTGCCGTTCCGGCATTATTAAAAATATTAGGTGTAAAGGATATTGTGGAATTGTATTGCGAGCCCAATGGACTTTTCCCACACAACCCTGAACCTTTACCCGAAAACCTTGTTGAAATTGCCAAAGAAGTAGTAAAGAAAAAAGCTGATGTAGGAATTGTTGTAGACCCTGATGTTGATCGGCTTGCTTTGGTTTGTGAAGATGGTGAGATGTTTGGAGAAGAATATACCTTGGTAGCTGTTGCTGATTACATCCTGCAAAATAAACCCGGTAATACGGTTTCCAATCTTTCATCGACACGCGCATTGCGCGACGTAACAGAGAAAAGAGGTGGTAAATATTTTGCTTCGGCGGTTGGTGAAGTCAATGTTGTGGAGATGATGAAAGCACAAAATGCAATCATTGGCGGCGAAGGAAATGGTGGCATCATTTTACCTGAACTGCATTATGGTCGAGATGCGTTGGTGGGCATTGCCTTATTTCTTTCGCACTTGGCAAAATTCGGAAAAAGTTGTTCCATGCTTCGTGCTTCCTATCCAGACTACCATATTGCAAAAAAGAAAATTGAGTTAACTGCTGATATGAATGTTGATGAGATACTTTCAGAGATTCAATCGAAGTATAAAAAGCAACCCATCAACACCATCGACGGTGTAAAAATTGAATTTGACAGGGAATGGGTTCATCTGCGTAAATCGAATACAGAACCTGTTATTCGAATTTATAGCGAGAGTCAGAGTATCACAACAGCTGAAAACCTGGCTGAAAAAATAATCAGCGACATAAAAGATATTGTATCAAGAATGATGGCAAGAGCCTGATTCAAAAAGATTCACTATAAGACAGAAATAAAAGCATAACAAATATTTCCCCCATGAAAGTTTATCTAGACAATGCAGCCACCACACCAATGCATCCTGAGGTGATCTTAGAAATGACGAAGATGATGCAAAATCAGTTTGGCAATCCATCTTCCATACATTCTTATGGTCGCGAGGTAAGGGTAGCAATTGAAGATGCCAGGAAAAGAGTTGCCCGATTATTAAAAGTATCACCGGCAGAAATTTTTTTTATGTCGGGAGGTACTGAAGCGGATAACATGGCCATTCGTTGTTCCATCATCGACTTGGGAATACGCCATGCCATCACTTCTAAAATTGAACATCACGCTGTATTGCATACGCTGGAAGATCTTGCACACCGTAGCATCATCAAGTTAAGCTTTGTGAATATTGATCAGCAAGGCCATGTTGATTTGCTTCACCTTGAACAATTGTTAAAGGAAAATGAAAGAAGTTTCGTTTCCCTGATGCATGCAAATAATGAGATTGGAACAATGTTGCCGTTAAAAGAAACAGGGGATCTTTGCAGGAAATACAATGCTCTTTTCCATTCAGATACAGTTCAGTCGATGGGTCATTTTCCCCATGACCTATCTAAATTACCTGTAGATTTTATTACCTGTGCTGCCCATAAATTTCACGGTCCAAAGGGAGTTGGTTTTCTTTATGTAAATAATGCCAATGTAAAGATCAAACCATTGATTACCGGAGGTGCGCAGGAACGCAACATGCGCGGAGGTACAGAAAATGTTTATGGTATTATCGGACTGGCAAAAGCGTTGGAGTTATCTTATCAGCACATGGACGAAGATGCTGAATACATCAGTGAACTAAAGAACCATATGATTGAACAATTAAAGTTGAATATTCCCGGTGTGGAGTTCAATGGAGATGTGTCCGACAAAAGTTTGTATACTGTTCTCAATGTTTCCTTGCCACCAACAGAAATAGGCGAGATGCTGCTTTTTAATTTAGATATTGCAGGAATAGCTGCAAGCGGTGGTAGTGCTTGCACTTCGGGCAGTGAGCAGGGCTCGCATGTATTGCAGGGCATCAATGCCGATACCAACAGACCTGCAGTACGGTTTTCATTCAGCCGTTTCAATACCAAAGAAGAATTGAATTATACGGTAGAGAAATTAAAGGAGATGTTTTTGGTGAAGGCTTAACATTTAACACCATTCCTGCTGTAAAAAAGGGTGTTCATTTGCAATTTCATTCATCTGAACAATTGTCTCAACTGTGATTTTTGTGATTTAAATGATTGCTTTGATTACTGCTTAATAAATTTCTTTACTAAAGTTTCCTTTTCTGATTGTAGTTTCACTATATATAATCCATTAGCAAATGGCTGCATTTCCAAATCATAAGTAAAATAGCCATCATAAATATTTTTTGAAGATTGAAATATTAGCTGCCCGGTAATGTTATAAACAGATAACAAAACTTTTTTACCTTTAAGGTGTTTTGCATTAATAAATCCTATTTGCCAGGACAAATGATAAAAGATAGTTAATTCAGGATAAGAAACACCTTCAACGTTATTCGTTATTCCAACTGTTAATGTATCACAACTACTTCCAACTAACGGTCCCAAATCGTAATTGGGATTATTCGGCAATCCATAATAGGTTCTTTTACCTCCCAGATTAAAACTAAAGGGCTGGTAATTGCAGCCGGTACCTAAGCTATCTGGTGAATTAATTACACTTAAATTTTCATTGATATAATTACGGGCACTATCGGGATATGGAAACCAAGGGAAATTAATTAAAAATGCGCGAGATAAATAAATTTTACCGTCGGGAGCAAGTCGTGGAGCGCCAGTACCTATCGGATCGCCAAATTCTTCTAATGTATCTAATGTTATAGAAATATTTGGAGCAAGCAAATCAAGTTGTAGTAAGTAAGCTGTATCCTGAGTAAATGAATAGCTCGTACATACATAAAAGATATTGCCATCGGGAGAATACGCGCCTTCCCAAAAAAGTCTTGGGGAGTTAATAATTATTTCCGGAAAAATATTCCTTGTAAGGGAAATGCTTCCACTACATCTATCAAAACTAAACTCCGACATATATCCTGCCGTATTTATTTGCATGAATCCATTACCAGAAAGTTGCCAAACTATTTTCTGAAAACCAATGTCATGTGCATCATTAAAGTCTTCAATAATTGGTGAATAGATACTATCTTGAGTAAATAAATAAACATAAAATCTATTAAACTGTGAATTTAATGTTGCATCAGAAGGTTTTGTGATAATCCACCAATCTTTCCCATTTCCATGTTTGATTGCGGTTAAACAATCGCCTACATCTTGATTATTAATTAACCTATTTTTATTAATAACCGCTCCAAGACCATTGTTTAAAGAAATATCTACAATAGTATAATAAAATCCTTGAGTAGAATATCTCCCTTCATGAAACACATAATATTGTGAAGAATCGCCTGGTTTAGGGAGAATTACGATATCACTGTACAAACCTGCTCCACATATTCTACTGCCATTTTGCATAATCTGATGACTGCTATCAAAAATAAACGCTGAAGAATCATCTTCATATCTGTTGATAGCATATAATAAAAGATTGCCCAATGAATCACTAATTGAAGCGCAGCTTCCCCGGCAATCCATACCAGAAGGGAATGGAATCGGATTACTTAAATTATTAAAATTAATCCCTGCAGAATCTCCAAAACACCAATTCGAATTCCGGTTTTGGGAATAAGATAATAACGGGCATAAAAAAATAATTATAAGGATCTTCTTCATTTATACTTTAATGAACGAGGAGAAAATTGGTCTCCTCGTTCATTAAATTTATTAATTTAATGGTTAATAATTATTTTGCCTTTGTCTTGAATCGAACCATTAGATTTTACTATATAATAATAAATTCCATTAGGTAGTGATGACGTATTAATGGATACATGTCCGCCAGTTAATTGTTGTTGCATAATAGTCCCTCCAACAGAATTCTGCAACATTATATACATAACCTTTCCATCATCATTTATATAGCTATAATTGATTAAGTTCTCTCCAGGATTTGGGTACATTTTTCCATTATATTCATTCAATTCTTTTTGCTTAATCTGACTCACTTCTTGTTTCAGCCTTTGATGTGGTAAAGCAGGTTCATAATCTTTATGAATCAGACTTTGTGCAAGATACACTCCTTTTCCTCCATAAAACGGATGTTGTAATGCTATTTCATCAAGCTGTTCAATTACAGTAGAATCGGGAGTGATAGTCGTTGTGGAATCCGTTGAGTCAGCAGGTAAATAATAATTTAAATATGTTTCCAGGACGAATTTCACATTGCTTTCAAGAGTATTAGGATTCACAATTTCTGAAAGTATATCCGATGCCTGAGAATACTCTTTCAATTGGATATGTTGCCTTGCATCAACAGTTAATCCCATATTTGTCAACTGTAAACTATCATAAACTGCTATATAAATAGAATCGTTTTCCGCTCCAAGAAATAAAATTGTACTGTCCGCTTTTGCTGCCTCAAAAAATGCCATTTGAGCATTGTAAAAAAATTCAGGATCAAGCATTCTAAAATAAGCACTATCTCCCACGACATCGCCAAAAAGTGAATCTCTTTCTTGTGCGCTCAATCCAACAATTAGTGAATCTCCCCCTCTCAGTAAGGTATTAGGTGGTGCGCATGTTCCCAAAGAATTTGAACAAGTAATTGGTTGCAGATAGGTCGCTAAAGTACTGGGCATTTTTGTTGGATCTAAATCATCTAAATCAGTAGAATTATAGTACCAATGACTTGGTACTAATGTATTAACATTCCCAATAATTTCATATTCATCTGGATTTTTCATGTTAAACCAATGATTTCTGTTACTTTCCCAAGTAGATGTAGTTGTATTAAATGTTTTCTGATCACTTATTATATTATTACCATTCACATCCAGGTAAACCCCCGTCCAGCATTTATTCATTGTATTACATGTAAAATTAATCCCACCGCAATTAGCAAATAAGCAAATTCCTGAACCAGTTTTTTCAATGAGGTTTTCAGAAACTGTGGCAGCTGCGGTACTTTCAAATCGGATACCCTGTACAAAATCACTATAATCTGTGCCATCATCTAGGCTGTTTTTCCATATGATAGTGTCGTTACTGATATCAACACCAAGGCAGTTAACCAATTTTATTCCCCTGTAATTATTGCCATCTAATTGTTCAACTGTTCTGGTTAGCTGCAAATTATTCCCTGAGATGTTGTTTGTTGTGTTTGAGGCATTATTTATATTCATTAAAAGAATCGGCCTAGTGCAATCTGTAATAGAATTGCTATCAATATGGAGGATAATGTCATTGTTTACGGAACCCCAAACGGTAATACCTAATGCAATTTGCATGAAGCCGTCACTATCGTATTCAGGAACTATTTTATTTCTTGCTACATTTAAAGTCGCGCCATTAATGGGTATATCATAACGAATGGCTTCTGTATTCCTTTCAAAGGAACAATCCTGTATAGCTAAATCACCAGTCTCTGACATTATGATGCCCGTTCGTAAGGCATGCCGAAAAATAGAGTTGGAAATTGCAGCGTCATTTTCCGTTACATCCACGTGATCAATGGATCGATAATAATGATATCCGGAAATGGGATTGGTAATTCCTGAGCAATCAAAAATGGAATATTGAACATCAACTGCACCGGCTTGTTCTGAATATATTGCTGTCAAGTTTTTATCAAACAAAGAATGATCAACGGTCACAGTTCCTGTTTTATATGAACTAAAAGCACGAATTGCATCCTGAATGGTGGTGCCTGTACATTGTATAGAAACTCCGCTGTTTATTATTCCACCCCACATTTCATTGCAGGAAGAGAAGCCACAATTTGTCAGGGTCAGACTTTGCCCGGTAGCTAAGGTAATAGTACTGTTTGCCTCCAGTGTAAAAATGCAGTTTTCAAATGTAAAATTACCATTTAAATTTAAATCTACATTGGCATTTATCTTTATTTTTTGATGAGATACCGTATCGTTTGCAAATGCACCGAATGCGTTTTGTGAATAAGCTATTGTTACATCATTACCGCATGCTGCAACCAAAGCAGGAGAAAATGCACTTCCCGGTGTTGCCAAATAAATCCGATCTATTTCCAGCTCCGGTGTCATTGGAACAATGCTCAGCAAGTAATGGTGTTCTGATACCAAGCTGTCAAAAACAATGGAGTCGCCACTACATGCATCAATGCCATACCAGTTCCAGGTTTGATTGTTGATGCAGTTAATTTTCCAGTTGCCTTTGGTTGTTAGTGCATCTAAATCGGTAAGTGTTAGAGTTAAGCCGCTGATAAGAAGGGTGTCGTTTGCCCTGGCTTTGATATAAAATGTATAGTTATTATCAACTCCATCATTTCGGGGTTGAAATCGGTATTCTAACGGGGATGGGGTTTCAAATCCAATGTAGCTGGTGTAATCAGTGAAAATGCCGCTTGCAAAAGGAACATGAGGGTTGTTATTGTCTTCCGTCTTTATAAATACTCCTGGCAAAGGATTTCTTGTGCAAGTTGCTTCCATGTTATCCATTACCTCGGCTTCAAAATCAAAATCCTTGCTCCATCGTTCAGGATGTTCATATTGGTGCCACTTATCCAGCTGCCAAAAAACCTGATCGTGTATATCTGTAACATCAAATATATAAGTTGAGCCTTGCCTGCGTATCGGAAAGGTAATGTTTACCGGTGTGGCAGAACCTGTGTCCTTTAAATTAATACTAACATCAGTGGTTAATCCAAAGGTGCCTGCATAGCCTGATGTAGCTTGTAGCGTTCCCGCAATTAGATACAATTCAGCGCCATTCATTTTTCTTGCTGCAACTAATTCATCAGGTTTTGTTGTATTAAAACGATAAGCGGTTTTATAGCCTGCAGTTGCGGGGTTTGGTACGGCAAGATTCCAGGGTACATCACCATCGAGCAGGTATCCGTTTTCGAAAAAATCAAATGTCCTTGAATTCAATGCCTGCGCATAAACAGGCATGGCCATTTGCCAGCAATAACTTCTGCCCCAATTTGCAGGGGCAATTGTTTCTCTATAATATCCGGGAATAAAAAAATCAACACCCAAAATATCAACTGCCTTCAAAAATCCTAAAAATTGTCCCGGCCGCATGTCATCTGTTTCATTACTGCTAGAACCGGCATTTACGTAAGGAGAAAACCATTTGTCATGCCAATGAAAACCCAGTAGGTCTTCATTTAATTCTGTGTTTCTTGCTCGTGTAACATAGCTCCATCCTGTTATATCACCACTAATAACATCAGCATACCAATAAGAAGAGCCTTGCGGATAAATTGAGGTAGTTAATGTGGGATTACCGCGGAAGTCAGAATTAGTATTTCTTAAATATTTATAAGCAAACTGAGTATTATCATGACCATCAACAAAGTAACTAATAAATCTACAATCAGCGGGGAGATTGAGATCAATACTACTATAAGGAGATTTTAAAATTGTATCACGAAAATCAATATCAATATTTGATTTTGCAAAAGATTGATACAGGCCCATTAGTTCAGGATCAGTTAGCCCTAAACCTGGGAAAGCCGAATCGGTAAAATTCTCAATTCTTCTTAAAGAATCTATTTTATTTATCCCCACCAAAGTTGCATTACCATAAGCAGAAACAGTTTCATTGTTTTCCTCTATTAACTTGATTCTTTTTACAGCATCTGCATCTACATAATAATTGTTTGTTGATTCAATGAATTCATGAAACAAGCGCACCATTTCACGACCATCGGGTTGATATACTTTGCGATTACTTGCCAAAGGCGACCAGCTTGGTCTGAGTGCAGCATTTGCAGGATGTATTATTTGTCCGGCATTGTTTCGGGTATATAATGTTCCACTGTCTACAAAACAATCGGAATGTGGTGGAGTTGCTTCTAAAAAGGGGCATCGGATCAAACACCGTGGATTGGGCATATTGGTTTGATAAGGATTAGATGATCCTGTCGTTACTTTAATAATTGAATCAATATTATCACAAGAATGAAAACTGGAATTTGGATGAGCCGATACATCTAATTGTGCACGATGCTTCAGTCCTGCTAATGGATATTTCTTTCCTGAATTATTAATATCATAAATATAAGCTGCATTAACGTTTGCGGTATGGCTTACGGAATGATTTCTCATAACAAGGCCAAAGTTGGAAATGTGTTCTGAAAAGTTGTAATAATAATTCCAGTTTTCCGCTAATTCATTTTGAATCCCAACGGCCATTGGTACAGCATTGGTATCACTTGAACTATTCAAATTATTATTATTAATTTCTGCCATTTTCATGGCCTTTGCCATATTTACATTTCTATTTAAATGATGGCCTGGCAAAAAACGAGGAAGTGGATATGATTTGAATTGCGAAAGGGGAGAGGCAACATTTGCAACAGGGTCGGTATCGCCCTCGCTATAATAATATGGGAATTCTAATGTATCAACCAACCCTGCCACATTTACAATCGGAATGGATGACGAAAAGGAACTATCTGTATAATGAATATGATGAATCATGTCATCAAAATCCCGGTAAACCTCCTCTGTTGTTTTTGCGCGAGGATAAATGGCAACTTCATCAAGGAAACCTTTAATCTGGTCAATGCTGTTAGATGAGCTAAAGATGATTTGGTTAAGGTTATTTAAAATATCATTGTTTCCTAATTGTAAGTTTGAGTCACCAACTAAGGTAAAATCTGATTTAATTAATGTACTTCCGGAATAAATACCGGGCTGGATTCCATCAATATAAATTCTTTTTTCACCTAATCCAGTACCATCATAAATAAAGGTTTACAAATGCCAATTTGCATTTCGGGTTGGGTTTACATAATAATCCCATGATTGAGGTCCAATATTCTTTAACCTGATAAAATAATGATTCGGAATACCTGTTCCGTTCTTGGTATCAAATCCAATGGTAGCATAATCGATATAAGCAGTAGCAATGGTTTTATTACCGGTGTCAACCAGGTTAAAAAGAACATTCAAGCGCTGCAGTTCAAAAATCGGGTCTAGATTTATCAGGACATTAATAGTAATTGCTGAACACGTTGGAACTGTAATATGGCTATTGGTACTCATGCCTTGTATTTTCACTTGGCCATTGGTTAACTGAAAGTCTAAATATTGTCCAACCTGGACATAGCTTCCAGTATCAATAGGGGTGCAATTTGTTGGTAAAGAAATCAGCTTACAATAACTGCAGGTACTATTTGCAGAAGGGTTTAAAAAAGTGGTATCTCCTTCAAACTGATAATAAACAAAGGGATTTTGAGCCTGGAGGTAAAAGGTAGAAAGGGCTAATAGTAATAACAATACAAAAAACCTGCGGAATAGATTAAAAAATATTCTCATGGCGGATGGTATTATAAAAGAAATACTGATTGAATTCAATAAATTAAGAGCAATGGTAAAACAAGTTCTATTACATATCAGGGCATAAAAAAAGGTAATATTCATCCTGAAGTATTCAAATATACGAATAATTTTCAAAAAAAAACGCCCCGAATTTCGGAGCGTTTTTTTAATTTAAGTGGAAAGAGACTATTTCCTTCTTCCAGCTTTCTTAGCAGCCTTCTTACGAGGAGCTGCTTTTCTTGTAGCTTTCTTACGTGGAGCAGCTTTCTTAGCAGCTTTCTTACGTGGAGCAGCTTTCTTAGCAGCTTTTTTACGTGGAGCAGCTTTCTTAGCAGCTTTTTTTGCTCCTTTTTTTGCAGCCTTCTTAGCGGCAGCTTCTACATTCGCAACTTTAGAACCCATTGCGTTTGTTTTTGTTGCACGTGTCGTGCGTTTCATTTCTGATTTTTGTTTCATGTTTAATTAAATTTGAATTGGTTAATGATTAATTTGTTATGGTTAAACTATTAATGGTCAACTTTTGTTTCACTTTTATGAAACTTTTTCAAAGTTTCATTTTTCAGTGCTTCAATTTTTTTAAGAACAATGCACAATTCAGTGCGCTAATATAGCATTAAGCAGTTACAATCTTGTCAACATTATATTTTCCTGCTTTTAAATTTTCCTTCATCACATTAAATGCTTTGATTGTATAAGCAACATCTTCTAATGTATGAACAGCAGTTGGTATTAATCGCAACATAATAACTCCTTTCGGTACTACAGGATAAACAACCATTGAACAGAAGATATCATAGTTCTCACGCAGGTCAAGTATAAGGTTGGTTGCTTCAGGAATAGTACCGTTTAAAAACACAGGAGTAACCGGTGAATTTGTTTTTCCGATTTCAAAACCGGATTCTCTCAATCCTGATTGTAAAGCATGAACAATCTTCCAAAGACGTTCTTTCAATTCGGGTTGAGTCTTTAATAGCTCCAGTCTTTTAATAGCACCAATCACCAAAGGCATTGGCAATGCTTTAGCGAAAATCTGGGAACGCATATTATATCTGAGGTATTCAACAACCTGCTCATCACTGGAAATAAATGCACCTATTGAAGCCATTGACTTGGCAAAAGTGCTGAAGTAAATATCAATGCCTTCCTGGCAACCTTGTTCTTCACCAGTTCCTGCTCCGGTCTTTCCCATTGTTCCGAAACCATGAGCATCGTCAACAAAAAAACGGAATTTGAACTTTTTCTTCAGCGCTACAATCTCTTTCAATTTGCCCTGATCACCGCTCATTCCAAAAACACCTTCTGAAATAACCATGATGCCGCCGGTGGTATTCTCAACCAGCTTTTCTGCCCTGGTCAATTGTTTTTCCAGACTGGCCATGTCATTATGAGGAAAAACAAATCTTTTTCCCATATGTAAACGAAGTCCGTCTATTATACATGCATGCGATTCGCTGTCATATACTATTACATCATGTCGATCAACCAGGCAATCAATGGCACTTACCATACCCTGATAACCGAAATTCAAAAGGATGGTATCTTCTTTTCCGACAAAAGTAGAAAGTTCACTTTCTAATTGTTCATGAGGATTACTATTGCCACTCATCATCCTTGCACCCATTGGCAGTGCCATACCATATTGCTTTGCAGCTTCGGCATCAGCACGTCTTACATCAGGATTATTAGCTAATCCCAGGTAATTATTTAATGACCATACTAAACGTTCCTTTCCACGAAAAACCATTTTATTTGATATCTCACCTTCTAGTTTTGGAAAGGTAAAATAACCATGCGCATCCTTGGCATGCATACCGAGCGGGCCCCTGTTCTCCTGAATTTTCTGAAAAATATCTTTCATCGGATCTTCTACTTCTTTTTAATTTCTGTTTGTTTTTTTGATCTTCAAATCAGCCATTCCGGTGACCGAAATATCTGCACAAAAATAAAACTAATTTCTCATCCGGCAATAATGTTTTCAACACTTCGTTGTTAATGTGGTTGATTATATGTTTCTCTCCTGAAACGTGTATTTTTAATACATTTGCAACATGATCAATGCAATGAAAAAAATATTATTTGTGTTAATTTCTTCAACGATTCTGTTAACTTCCTGTAGCAAGTTTCAACGTGTTTTGAAAAGCAGTGACATGAATCTGAAGTATGAGACAGCTGAAAAATATTACTTAAAAAAGGATTATTTCCGCGCGCTACAACTCTTGGAAGAGCTGATGACAGTGTATCGTGGCACTGCTCGCGGTGAACAGGTTTATTACTATTATGCCTATTCCAATTTCTATATCCGAGATTATATTATGGCTTCTTATCATTTCAATAATTTTCTCACAAGCTACCCAACAAGCAAATATGCAGAAGAGATTCAATACATGTATGCCTATTGTTTTTATCTCGATTCACCTGTTTCAAGTTTAGACCAAACCAACTCATTTGATGCCATCAACAAATTCCAATTGTTCATAAACCGATATCCGGGCAGTGAACGGGTAGCAGATGCAAACAAGCTGATTGATGAGTTGAGGATGAAATTGGAAACAAAAGAATTTGCCAATGCCAAGCTTTATTACAAAACAGAAAACTATAAAGCTGCGGTATCCGCATTGCAAAATGTATTGATTGATTTTCCCGGAACTATTTTTAAGGAAGAAGCACTTTACCTGATCTTTAAATCATACTATTTTTATGCCATCAACAGTGTTGAGACAAAACAACTGTTGCGACTTAAAGATGCCAGGGAAAGCTATTTTAGATTGGTAGACGCTTATCCTCAAAGTAAGTATTTAGATGATGCAGAACGGCAGTTTAGCAAAGTGGAATCAGAAATTAAATCACTTGAAACAGTTGCCTTAAGTCCTCAATAACTAACTTATATTATTGAGTTGATTGATGAGTTTTGCTTTTTGTTGAACATTTTTCCATCAGCTTATTTCGTTTTTGAATTAATTATAAGCCCTAAGCTCTTTATTTTTCTTAAGGGATTAATTGGCCTCTTTCACCTTTAAGTTTAACATTTTTGCCTTTGATGAAAAAGAAACTTTCAATAAAATGTGAGATTCTCCTAAATGCTTTTTAACACATTTTTCAAATTCAACGTTTGATTCCTGATTGTCCGTAATTTTAGAACATGGGCGAATTGTATTTAAGAAGGCTTTATTAAAGCGGGTTCAATTAATATACATCCTTATGGAACCTTTTAAAATTTTATCATATTCTCTTTTTCGTTGATACGCTTCTGAATTACATAGAATTGCTTATCTTTACCCACTATTCAATACGTTGGAATAGTTGAAAAATAGAAAGTCAAAATAATAGACGTTAAATTCTGATTTTCAATTAATTAGCATTATAAACCTTAATTCTAATATAGATATCATGGCAAACTATAAGTCATCAACAAACACCACAATTACCCGTGACCTAGTGAATTTTGAGGAGAAAACAGGTAATGTATATGAAACACTTGCCGTTTTAGCCAGAAGAGCCAATCATATTTCTTCTGAGGTAAAAGAAGAATTAACAGAGAAGTTATCTGAATTTGCAAGTATTAGTGACAATCTGGAAGAAATTTTTGAAAACCGTGAGCAAATTGAAATTTCAAAACATTATGAGCGGTTACCGAAGTCTTCACTAATTGCTATTCAGGAATACCTGGATGGTAAAATTTACCATCGCAATCCGCTTAAGGAGTCGTTATAAATATCCGCCACCGTGCAGTTAAACGGTAAGAAAATTTTATTGGGCGTCACAGCTAGTATTGCTGCTTATAAAGCAGTTGAGTTATGTCGCTTATTGGTGAAAGAAGGCGCAGAAGTTAAAGTGTTAATGACGCCCGCTGCAAAGGATTTTATCACGCCATTGACTTTTTCAGTCATTTCAAAAAATCCCGTTTCCATTGATTTAATATCATCAACCCAAACATGGAATAACCATGTGGAACTGGGCTTATGGGCCGACCTCTTTTTAATAGCTCCTGCTACGGCAAATACCCTCGCAAAATTCTCTTTTGGACTTTGTGATAACCTGCTCACGGCGGTTTATCTTTCTGCACGTTGTCAGGTAATGATTGCTCCGGCAATGGATCATGATATGTTCCTTCATGATGCCACACAGCAAAATATTTCCACCTTAACGAACCATGGAAATATTATTATTAGCCCTGTTAAAGGTGAATTAGCCAGTGGCTTAATTGGTGAAGGCAGGATGGAAGAACCCGATGTAATTTTAAATAGTGTAAAGGACTTTTTTTTTAGTGATGGTGAATTTAAAGGCAAAAAAATATTGATTACAGCAGGCCCAACACAAGAGGCAATTGATCCGGTACGGTTCATTAGTAATCATTCATCAGGAAAAATGGGGTTTGCCATTGCAGAAGAGTTGAGGCGACGTGGCGCTGAGGTAACTTTAATTGCCGGTCCTAATCACCTTATAGCTCCTAAAGGAGTCTCTGTAATTCCGGTTGTGTCTGCACAGGATATGTGGTCAGCATGCATGAAATATTATGCTGCCAGCGATATTACCATTATGTGTGCTGCTGTTGCTGATTTTACTCCGGAAGAAGTCGCAAATCATAAAATTAAAAAAGACAATGCTGCGCAGGTTATTCCGTTGAAGCCTACTACCGATATCCTTGCTGAGATGGGCAAACAAAAAAAGAAAGGACAATTGCTGGTTGGATTTGCCTTGGAAAGTAAGGATGCATTGGCCTATGCTATGGATAAATTAAAACGCAAAAATCTTGATTTAGTAGTGATGAATTCCATTGCTGATGAAAATGCAGGATTTAATTTTGATACCAATAAAGTGACCATGATTGACAAGAGTGGTGAAGTATCAGGATTTGAATTAAAATCAAAAAAGGATGTAGCCATTGATATAGTGAATAAAATCTTAGAACTTCAACATGTATAAACTGATTGCTTTTGTTTCAATATTACTATTCAGTGATATTGTGGTTGCCCAGGAATTAAATTGTTCCGTTACGGTTATTTCTCCTCGTATATCAGGAAGTGATAAAAAGATTTTCACCACGTTACAACAGTCCATATTTGAATTCATGAATACCACAAAATGGACCAATGATAAGTTTAAGCCTGAGGAAAAGATTGAGTGCAGTATTCAAATTGAAGTGACGGAGCGCGTTTCTACAGACGAGTTTAAGGCCAATATTCAAATCACCTCCAGGCGGCCGGTATATAAGGCGGATTACTATTCTCCGATACTTAATGTAAAAGACAACAATTTTGATTTTCGCTATGTTGAATTCCAGACTTTGGAATTTGATATCAATGGTCGCCCTACAAACCTTATCGCCATGTTGGCTTACTATGCATATTTAGCGATTGGCATGGACTACGATAGTTTTTCCCCACTAGCAGGAGGACCTTATTTTCAGAAAATGCAAACCATTGTAGCCAATATGCAAAATGCTTCTGAATCCGGATGGCGTTCATTTGAAACCAATCAGCGCAACCGTTATTGGATTAGTGAAAACATAAACAATCCCGTTTATCGCCCAATCCGCAACATGTATTATACCTATCACCGAAAGGGATTGGATGTAATGCAGGAAAACCTCAATGATGGTCTGATACAGATTTCAGAATCTATTGAAACATTGAAAAAAGTACATGTGTTGAAGCCAATTTCTCCTTTTATGCAGTTGGTTTTTGATGCGAAAGCCGATGAATTGGTAAATATTCTTTCAGGTGCACCGGGCGATCTTAAATCGCAAGCCAAGCTTACCTTGGATGAAATTAATCCTTCTAATTCCGGAAAATATGACCGTATTGCTCAATAACATTTTTTAGTTTTTGTTAGTATTTCCAGCTACTTATTAAAAATTTTATCTTTCTCCGCTCAGGTCTGAGAGTGATTTGCTATTTTTAAATCCCGATTACAAGACAGCATGTTAAAGAAATTACAGATTCAGAATTACATTTTAATTGAAGAACTGGATATAGAATTCAGTGAAGGATTAACGATTATTACCGGGGAAACAGGTGCCGGCAAATCAATATTATTAGGTGCTTTAGCGCTCATTTTAGGACAAAGAGCAGATGTCGGATCACTCTTGAATAAAAAGAAGAAGTGCATCATCGAAGGCATCTTCGATATTCATAATTATCGGTTAAAAGATTTTTTTAAGAATAATGAATTGGATTATGAAGAAACAACTTGCTTAAGACGTGAAATAACACCTGAAGGGAAATCGCGCGCATTTATTAATGACACACCGGTAAATTTGAATGTACTTCGAGAATTGGCAGATACATTAGTAGATATTCACTCACAGCATGAAACGCTTACATTGAGTAACAGCCGTTTTCAATTAAACGTAGTAGATGCTTTTGCAAAGCATCAGGATTTATTGAGCTCTTATCATAACGGATTTCAGGAATATGTAAGTATGAAAAAGGAATTAGAAAAGCTGCAGGAGGAAGAACGAAAATCCAAAACTGATCTTGACTATTTTCAGTTTCAACTAAATGAATTGGAAGAAACAAATCTTAAACAGGGAGAACAATTGATGCTGGAAAACGAAACGCAATTGTTGACCCATGCAGAAGAGATCAAAGAGCATTTGCACAATTCTCATCAGGCACTTTCAGGAGGTGATGATAACCTCCTTCAGCATCTTTCTGGGGTTACCGGTTATTTTAATACGTTAACTAAATATGATTCAAAGTATGCTGAACTGCTGGATAGAGTTAAATCAACTATCATCGAGCTCAAGGACATCAGTTCTGAAGCAGAACGGATGGAAGACCTTGTAAAGGCTGATCCCAAGCGTCTTGAAATGGTAAATGAAAGACTGAATATTATTTACAAGCTGGAGCAAAAGCACCATGTGCAGACAATTGAAGAATTAATTACTTTACAGGAAGACCTGAATAATAAATTGGATGGTATTGGTTCTTTAGAAACCGCAATTGAAAAATTACAACAGCAAGTTCAGTTATTATTCATTAAACTGGTGAAGGAAGCAAAGGAAATTTCTCAAAACCGGAATAAAGCCATTTCGAAAATTGAAAAGGCCATTCATGAGCTTACTAATGAATTGATGATGCCGAATGCACAATTGAAAGTGGAAATGAATACTGATGCAAATGCCGACCTTACGATAGATGGTATTGATAAAGTTGTTTTTCTCTTTACCGCCAATAAAGGCACTACATTAAAGGAATTAAGTAAGGTAGCTTCAGGAGGGGAATTGTCTCGTTTGATGCTTGCAATAAAATCATTGCTTGCTAACCTTGCCGCTATGCCAACCATCATTTTTGATGAGATTGATACCGGCATTTCCGGAGAAGTGGCTTCCAAAGTTGGTTCAATCATGCAGCAGATTTCCAAGAAACACCAGGTGATGGCCATTACCCATTTGCCACAAATTGCAGGAAAGGGTAGGGAGCATTTGCTTGTCTATAAGACTGACATTGGAAATACAACACGCACCGGAATCCGGCAGTTGAATCCTGATGAAAGGGTAAATGAAATTGCAAGGATGCTTAGTGGTGAAAAGCTGACCACCGCGGCAGTTGAACATGCAAAAGGATTGTTAAATATTTAGCTAATTCTGGTGTGCGCTTGCAGCTCATGACCAACCAGTATTATTTCGCAAATCTTCTGAAATTCAAATAGAACAAATAGTAGATAACAATGAATAAAATTGACCGATATATAGACCGACTTGAAGCAAAAATTCCAAAGTTCCAAACGACAAATGAAGAAATTTCAAATGCAAGTGTCGGTTGGCATATTGAACATACATTACTTACCTTAAACGGAATAACCAATCAATTGATTAAATCAAATCCTAATGACTATAAATGGAATTTTAGCTTGATAAAGATTATAGTTTTTACAATGGGTAAAATTCCAAGAGGACGAGCTCAAACACCAGAAGTAGTAAAACCAAAAGGGGATATCTCTGTTGAAGGTTTAGTTAATCACATAGAAACATCTAGACAAAAAACTAAAGAACTTCAATTTATTCGATCAGGCAAGTTTTTTAAGCACCCAATTTTCGGAAAATTAAAATTAAAGGACACAGTGAAATTTCTTGAGATTCACACTAAACACCATCTGGAAATTATTGAAGATATACTAAAATAAAAACGACTGCTAACAAGAGTTGGGTTAAAATGGGGGCAGATGTGCTAAATTGAGCCTTTATAATTCTAATCAACATTTTTGCTTCTAATTCCACCCAAGACACCAAGCCCCAAATCATTAATAATGTCGAGTTTACTACGCATCTTTTATTCTAAATCGCATGATTATTTTTAGTTAATCGTAGTATCAAATGAGGATTTCATCGCCTTTTTCAGCAGGTTGAACGACTTCTTTTTTTTATAAGTGGAATTCTGTACAGATTTGTTCACTATTTCAATTTTGAAAATATCAATTGCTTCCTTAATTGCTAAACCGTTAAAAAAAAATATGCTAGCTAAACAAAAAATTATTTTATGCATGGTAATTTTACTGACTGCCTGCAAGCAAAAAACCCAACCCTTATCAGCAGACACAAAAGCCAAGGAGCTGCATGCTATGTTTGATGCATATTATGAGGAGCGTTTAAAGCTTTTTCCTTTAGAAGCCACAGCCATTGGAGATAAACGTTACAATGATCAGCTGCCTAATGATATCAGTGACGCTTACCGCGAAAAGCTTGCAGATTTTTATAAGAAGTATGCGTTAGCTGTTACAAAGTTCAATCGTGCACAATTAAAAGACCAGGATTTAATAAGCTATGATGTTTTTAAAAGGGAGATGCAGATCCAGTTAGAAGGACTAAGTTTTCATGAAAACCTGATGTCGGTAAACCAGTTTTGGGGAATGCATTTGACTTTTCCGCAATTAGGATCGGGGAGCAGCAACCAGCCTTTTAAAACGGTAAAAGATTATGATGATTTTTTAAAACGAATTGATGCATTTGTTAACTATGAAGATACCATAATAGCCAATATGAGAAGAGGAATAGCAATGGGAATTACACAACCGAAAATTCTTATGGAGCGTGTATTGCCACAATTACAAGGTATAATTGTGAAAGAACCTCAACAAAGTATTTTTTATGAACCCATCAAAAATATGCCTGCGTCTTTCAGTAGCGAGGATAAAAAAAGATTGACTGTTTTATATTTCAAAGCCATCGCAGAAAAAATTGTTCCCACCTATCAGCAATTATATGATTTCATGAGCAAGGAATATATACCCCATTGCAGGACTACGGCAGGAATTTCTGATGTTCCGGGAGGAAAAGAGTATTATGCTTATCTGGCAAAACAATGGACTACAACCAATTTAACACCGGATGAGATATTTGCCATTGGGGAAGAAGAAGTGAGTCGTTTGAAAGCTGAAATGGAAAAAGTGAAGGAGGATGTTGGTTTCAAAGGTGATTTGAAGTCTTTTATTGTCTCTATACACAATGACAAAAAACTAATGCCCTACAAAGCGGATAGCGATGTGATTGCCGCATTCCGCGATATTCATAAGCGGATGGAACCACAACTGAATAAGTTATTCAACCTCGTTCCTAAAGCCAAATTTGAAATCAGACAAACAGAAAAGTTCCGTGAGGCTTCTGCAAGTGCTGAATACAATCAATCGGCTCCTGATGGTTCACGGCCAGGAATATTTTATGTTCCTGTACTTGATCCAACTAAATTCAATATTGTAGGAATGGAAGATTTGTTTTTACACGAAGCTATTCCCGGACATCATTACCAGACTTCTATACAACAGGAGAATGAGGAATTACCAAAATTCCGCCGCTTCGGCTGGTATGGAGCTTATGGTGAAGGCTGGGCTTTATATACAGAGTCACTTGGCAAGGAGTTGGGATTATATACCGATCCTTATCAGTATTTCGGCTGTCTCAGCGAAGAAATGCATCGTGCCATTAGGCTTGTTGTTGATGTTGGTATGCATATTAAAGGCTGGACCCGCGAACAGGCCATTGAATATTCATTGGATAAAGATGCGGAAAGCAAAACAGATATCACTGCAGAAGTGGAGCGTTACATGGCTATTCCCGGACAGGCATTGGCATATAAGATCGGCCAGATGAAAATTTTAGAGATCAGGAAAAGAGCCGAAGAAACTTTAGGCGATAAATTCAGCATTCAAAAATTTCATGATGAGGTTTTGATCAATGGATGTTTGCCTTTGGATGTTTTTGAATCTAATATGAATGATTGGATGCATAATCAATTAGCCAATTAGTTGATTAGCCAATTTTTTTAAAATAGGAATTTAATTCATGGTGCTCAATCTATGGTTAGCGAGAACGCCAACATGGGATAAATTTATGACATGAGTAAATGAAAGAATAATTCATTAGCTAATTATCTCATTGGCTAATTGGCTAATAAAAAATGGGAGGATAAACCTCCCATAAACGATAACATAAAACAACAAACAACTTTTTTCAATCAAGTATCTTATCGGTCACACGCTTCATAAATCGTTTAAACTTCCCTTGCTTAATATTTGTATCTCTTATATACCTGTATTTTGTAGTGTAACAGGAACGATTGCCTTTGAAGTCTTCAGTTAAAATAATTGGGTCCCCGCCTTCATCTGAAAATGATGTAACTGTAGTGGTAATTATTTGTGGATGATCATTGGTAAAGGCATCAGCTGAGTTGGTATCAATGTTCTCCTCATTGCTGTCACTCGTCTTTTTCTTAATGATAATGTGTTTTTCTATCTGCTTATGATCATTGTCCTCATCAATATCATTGTCAAACTTAAATTGCTTCATTTCCTTCTTCACTTGTTTATGCACTTTTTCCTGAATTATTTTTTCCATTTCTTCCATGGATCGGTTGGTCTCCTCCATTGAAAAGCGCATTTTAATTTTTGCATTTTTCATTGCTTCTTTTGCTTCAGCCATTTCATCATCAGAAGTCATTTCTAATGATTCATCAATTTCAGGCATTTCAAAATGAAAATTGAAGCTTTGTGTATCATCAACATCTAAAGCAGGGTTGGGTGGTAAAGGAGGCAGCGGTGCTACGGGTGCATCAGGAGCTGCAGGAGGAGCGGGCGGCAGAGGTGGAACAGGAGGAACCGGAGGAGTTGATTTTATTACACCTTGTTTTTTCAAGAAAACATTGATATCAGCCTGACTCGCATTTTCAAAAGTAGTATCTATCTTTATTTTCTTTCCATCCTCTTCTGTGATGATGCTGATTGTGGTCTTCTTTGTTTTTTGATTTTTGATGTTTTGCGCCATCATTTGGTGGCTGCCTGTAAACATCAGCAATACAAGGAATAATTTTGGGATTCTAATCATGGTAGTGTTTTTTAATAGTGTTGATTTTGTTAGGATAGTTTGATGAGATTGGTTGCACTGAATTGTTACTAGTTTTACTTAATCAATCAATTTATTAGTAATGTGAGGCAAATATATACCCGGAGATATGTCTTATCAGTTAATGCACGGTTAACCGGAGTTAATGAAAAGTTAACCCATGCAGCTAACACGATTTTATAGTTTATTTTTGACCTTATGTCCCGCCTTAGATTCAATTTAATTGTTGCCCTGATGAGTTTTGCATTGGCAGGGCTCATCATTTTGCAGGCTTATTGGATAAATCATGATGTTGAGTTGAAACAGAAGCAGTTCGATCAAAGCGTAAAGGAAACTTTGATTGATGTAATTGATAAAGTGGAGCAGTATGAAAACATGCGTATTGTAGCAGGAAATTTTCTGTCGGAGACTGATACCTCCTGGGTTGAACAGGAATGGCTTGATACTACAATTAACAGCTTAATTGATCAATATGTCCCTGCACCTCCTCCACCACCACCGGGAATGCCTGAAGTTACCGGAGAAGTGCAAGAACAGCTGAACAATTATTTGCAACGTATTGAGAATCCTAAAACGCCAGACCTGGTAGATATTCATCAACTTATTGCTGGTGATTCTACCATTAATATTAAGATTGAAAAAAATGTACAGCAAAAGGAAGTGATTGCCATTCAAATGAGACGCTATGGCAACAACCGTGATTCATTGACCAAAATTACAGAGCAAAAGGTGAAATCTAAATTGAAGAAGCTGAATAATATGATGCAGCGATTTACATTTCAGGTGATTGATCCGGAAAAGGACCCTTTGAAACGTATTAGAGCCAGGGAACTTGATTCCATTATATATAAAGAATTGACTGAACGTGGCCTTCCATTGGATTATAATTTTGGAATTAGGAGAGGAGGAACGGATAGTTTGCAATATATTAAAAATGCAGACGAGAAAAACAAATTGCTTAACTCCGGATATCTTGCCAATCTTTTTCCCAACGATGTATTTAATAAGAATGATTTGTTGTTGCTGGCCATTAATGGTAAAATCAGCTTTATCCTGATAAGTTTGTGGCCGATGTTATTGAGTTCAGCATTGCTCTCCTTAATTATTGTATTTGGCTTTGCTTATTCCTTACTTACCATCCTTAAACAAAAGCGGCTGGCTGATATCAAAAATGATTTTATCAATAACATGACGCATGAGTTTAAGACACCCATTGCAACGATTGCTATAGCCAATGATGCCATTAAAGACCCTCGCATCCATCGTGATGATGAAAAATTGAATTACTATACCGGTGTAATTCGTGATGAAAATGAGAGGATGCTGAAGCAGGTGGAGAATGTTCTTCAAATGGCACAAATTGATAAAGGTGAATTGACCTTGCGAAAGGAGAATATTGATATGCATGATGTAATTAAACGGGCTGTGAGTAAGGTGATGTTGCAGGTTGAACAACGAGGTGGGAAAATTGAATCAACACTTTCCGCCGAAAATTTTAATGTTTATGGTGATGGCAATCATTTATTAAATACAGTTATTAATTTGCTTGACAATGCAAATAAATATACTCCTGAAGAGCCTACTATAAAAATTTCTACAGGTAATAAAGACCATGAATTGATTATCACAGTCGAGGATAATGGCATTGGAATGACAAAGGATACACAGAAAAAAGTTTTTGAGACATTTTTCCGAGCTCAGACAGGTAATATTCACGATGTAAAAGGATTTGGATTGGGATTAAGTTATGTGAAAGCTATTTTGGAATCACACTTGGGAACCATTAATGTAATGAGTGAATTGGGTAAAGGAAGTACCTTTACAATTGTTTTACCAACTGTTAAAGAAATATAATTATGTTAAACATCAAAGCAAAAATATTATTGGTGGAAGATGACCCCAATTTCGGAAATGTACTTAAAAACTTTCTTGAACTGCAAGGCTATGACGTTTTATTAAAACGTGATGGAGTAGAAGGACTGAATGTTTTTCAAAACAAGAAATTTGATTTGTGCATTTTGGATGTTATGATGCCGAAGATGGACGGTTTTACACTGGCTGGAATGATTAGAGAAGCTGATAAGAAAGTACCCATTGTTTTTTTAACAGCAAAGAGTATGAAGGAAGATCAGCTTAAGGGCTATCGCTCCGGTGCCGATGATTATTTAACCAAACCCTTTGATACAGAAGTATTATTGCACAAGATTGAAGTCATTTTAAGAAGATCATTGGGACTTACTGATTTGGATGATGCTACCGATTTTAAGATCGGTAAATTTCAATTTGATTATAAAATGCGTACTATTTCAGATGGGCAAACTTCCAATACATTGTCACCCAAAGAGTCAGAATTACTTCGTTTACTTTGCCTCCATATGAATGATTTATTACCGCGTCAGAAAGCATTGAAATTAATATGGGGCGACGATAATTATTTTAATGGCAGGAGCATGGATGTTTTTATTACCAGACTGCGGAAATATTTAAAGGACGATGCCAAAATTGAGATCACTACTTTGCATGGCAAGGGGATTCGTCTAATGGTTAATACCTGAATTACGCTTGATGATAAAAATTTAACCACTAAGAACACAAAGAAAAACACAAAGCGCACAAGGGCTATTTCTTAGTGACCTATGTGAACCCATTGTGACTTTGTGGTTGGTTTTTTTTAATTGTCATCTTCCTCTTCAGCTTCATTTTCATTGGTAAAAATACTTCCTACCAGATCACTGAATCGCATTGTTGTTTCCAGTTTCTTTTTACTTAACTGTGAAAATTCAGCTAGTCCATGAAGGATAAATTCCTGCATCAATAATATTTCTCTTTTCTCAACAGGCTTTATATAATTCTTCACCACTTCTGAAATTCCGGGTACTGCTTTGATGGCTTTTTCATAATCAACCTGTGAAGCATCATTCAAAATGTCTGTATTATTACCTTCACTATACCAATTCAGTATTTCTATATAGGGGTTTTTCTGTTTTGACTTTTTCATTTTTTCAGGATCCGGAAAATATTGAATGAATAAAGTGCGAATTGACTTTCCTATAAGCGCAACAGCAACCTTACTGATTCCTTCCAGTTCACCTTCATAAACCAGTTCAACCTTGCCGGTAATAGAAGCAATTAATCCGTAAAGGTCACTAATTCTAGCTATTGAAGAAGTTTCATTGTTGATCAACATCCTACGTTGAACAACACTATATATATTTTCATAAGCAGAAATCGTAAGTCGGGCTGAAACACCACTTTTCTGATCAATAAATTCGCTCTTGCGTGCTTCAAAAGCAACCTGTTCTATAATATTTTCAATTAAAGCAGGGATTTGAATCTGTGAACGTAATTCATCATTAATATTTGCTTCCTGTCTTGTAATTTCCTGCGCTATCTCGGCTGTTTTGGGATAATGCGTTAGAATTTGACTGCCAATCCTGTCCTTCAAAGGTGTTACAATAGAACCTCTGTTGGTATAATCTTCGGGGTTGGCAGTGAAAATAAATTGCATGTCCAATGGCAACCGCAATTTAAATCCGCGGATCTGAATGTCTCCTTCCTGCAAAATGTTAAACAATGCAACCTGAATCCTGGCTTGTAGATCAGGTAATTCATTGATCACAAAAATGCAACGGTGTGAACGTGGTATCAATCCAAAGTGAATTACACGCTCATCGGCATAAGTCAGTTTTTGCGTTGCTGCTTTGATTGGATCAAGATCTCCAATCAAATCGGCAACCGAAACATCCGGAGTTGCCAGTTTTTCTGTATAACGTTCACTACGATGCAACCAGGTAATTGGAGTGTCGTCCTTCATTTCGTGTAGACGGTCAACAGCAAAACGGGAGAGCGGATGAAATGGATCATCATTCAACTCACTGCCTTCCACAACGGGTATATGCTCATCCATCAGGTTCACTATTAAACGGGCCAAACGTGTTTTAGCTTGTCCTCGTAATCCTAACAATAATACATTGTGCTTGGAAAGAATGGCTGTTTGTAATTGTGGAATAACAGTTTCTTCATAACCTTTAATTTCATTGAATAAGGGTAATTTGTTTTTCAAAGCAAAAACAAGATTGTCACGCAGTTCATCTTTAATCGATTTTGATTTGTATTTGTTGTTCTTTAAGTCACCAAATGTTTTTACTTTCGTAATATCCATAATTGTATTTGTTGTATTAAAAATGTTTTATAGACTAATTAATCTTTTAAGGATGGCAGTAGCAATTGTCCTTCTTTTGTCACTCAGGAGGAGCCTATTTACAATAACCTAAGTGATTATTGGGTAATCGAATTTTAACTTTAATGAAACATTCAGGTAAGTTTTAAATAGTTTCCTTCTGAATGACATCTCGGGTGATGAAGTTTGTAGTTGGGAGTTTTCAGTTGACAATTGGCAATTATTTTTCTCAAACTATTTCAAACAAGATTAAACCGAAAACTTTAAACCTGAAAATCTCATCTTACCGTTTTCCTTCTATTCCTGATGTAATCCTCAAACATAAACTCTCCCAATCCATTTAAAGAACTGTAGAAAGCCCTGCCATTATTTACCTTGGTAAAGTCTCTTACAAATGATTGTAAATAAGGATCACGTGCAATCATAAAGGTTGTAATCGGAATATTTACCCGTCTGCACTGTCCTGCGAGATTTAAAACATTGCTTAATATTTTCCGATCAAGGCCGAAACTGTTTTTATAATAAGTGTTTCCTGTTTTAATGCAGCTGGGTTTCCCATCTGTGATCATGAATATTTGTTTGTTGGGAGTTTTTCTTCTCCTCAATAAATCCATTGCCAATTCCAGTCCTGCTGAAGTGTTGGTATGATAAGGTCCGACCTGTAGATAGGGTAGATCTTTTAATTCAATGGACCAGGCATCATCACCAAACACTAAAATGTCGAGCATGTCTTTTGGATATCGAGTACGGATCAATTCCGCCAAGGCCATCGCTGTTTTTTTGGCTGGTGTAATACGGTCTTCACCATATAAAATCATACTGTGTGAGATGTCGATCATCAACACTGTAGCATTGTAAGTTTTATATTCCCGCTCCTGTACTTCAAGGTCATCTTCCTGCATTTCGAAATTCTCGATACCATGATTTACCTGTGCATTTCTGATGGATCCGGTAAGGTTGATCTGATCTGTTGAATCACCAAATTGGAAAGGACGAACATCGGCATTCAATTCATCACCAACTCCCGATTGAAAAGTTTTGTGAGATCCTTTCGAAGCTTTACGCATTTTGCCAAATATGTCCTCCAGTGATTTTTGGCGGATGGCTTGCTCAGATTTGGCTGTTATTTCAAAATCCTGCTCATTATTTTCTTTTAGATAACCTTTGTCTTTCATGTCCTGAATGAAATCACCCATACCATATTCCTTAGTGGTGATGCCATATTGCCTGTCAAGTTCAGTTAACCAACTTAAAGCCTCGTTGGCATCACCAGCAGTATATTGAATTAACTCCAGAAACAATTTATGCAATTGTTCATAGGTAGTTCCTTCTGCCGGTGGTTCAAATTTAGTAAACCTTAATCCTTTCATGCATTGATTATCTTTTCGATGGTTGAGATGAATAAAACAGTTCAAATCGTTTGCAAAAATACGGCTGAATTCGTTACTAACAACATTAATTAATATTTTTGCCCCATCAATATTTAGACATGCGTTTTTTAGCAAGGGTTTTATCAACTACATTGGCTATTTTACTTGTCACCCGACTGTTGCCCGGTGTGTCAGTTGACGATGTATTTACCGCAATTATGGTGGCACTTGTGCTGTCTGTGTTGAACTTTTTTATCAAACCGTTACTCATTTTATTAACACTTCCCATTACGGTTTTTACTTTGGGATTTTTCCTTTTGGTAATAAACGCAGCAATTATTCTGATGGCTTCTTCAATTGTAAAAGGATTTCATGTAAATGGCTTTTGGTGGGCCATGCTTTTTAGCGTTGTATTATCCTTAGTTACTTCCATTTTCGAAAGTATTCAGAAAAGAAGGCCTGACCAGGAATAATCCGGTAAAAATTAGACCACTATATATTCCTTAAGATTAATTTATAAGTGATCAATTAATTACTTCCTCACTTTGTCCTTTAATTACATACGAAGTTCATAACCTATTGCAAATCTTTTTGAAGTCGCAATACTCACATTGCTTGAGATCGTCTGTCTGTGAAAAGTCAATGTTGGAATTAAAAATATCACCAATCAATTTTAACAAAGCTGATTTAAATGATTCAAGCAACTCATCAGTAAGCACATTTCCGCCATTGATCCATTGTATTCCTGTATTGACATTGCGTAGTTTATACATACCTGCCTTTATAGGCTGACCTGGAAAATTACTTTTGAAGAGCAATGAATAAAAAAGGAGTTGCAACGTTACTTTCTTATTTGGGTTAGTGAATAGGGTATCAATATCAAGTTGGTTATTGATGATATCATTGCCTGTTTTATAATCAATAATTCTAAATACACCTTTCACTTTATCAACTCTGTCGATATATCCAGAAATAGCAATATCAACTGTGTTGTCTAAAGAAAGTGATCCGGAATAAACCTGTTCAAGTCCTACAATTTCAAGTGGAGATTCTTGAGCATCCAGGTCAACTACTTTTTTCAATAAATCAAGCAGGACTCCTTTTAAAAGTAAATCATTTCCCGTGGTAACAGTCTTTTTATAAACAGTTAAAACAGCTTGGTCTAACACCTCGTCAATTTGTTTTTTTACCAATACAAATTGCGCGTTATCAATTTCCTTTTTACCTTTATACAAATTGCTAATGGCCTTGTGAAAAATATTTCCAAAAACCTTTCCACTTATTTCCCTGTCTTCTTCATCAGGCTTACGTATGCGTGATACATTCTTAAAATAGAACCGTAATGGACAAGCAACATAATCAGCAATTGCCGTTGCTGAAAAACCTTTTACATTTTCCGATTTTATATATAATTCTTTTAACCTGGTAAGCACAACATCATCTTTCTTAACTGAGATGGTATTCTCACTTTGCATGATGGCTTCCGTATTTACCAAATTGAAAAATAATTTAACAGGAAAGCCTTTTGCTTCATTCAGTTCAAACGCAATCTGTAGGAGATAACGACTCATTTCACCTCCCGAAACACTTTTAGCTTCTGTATTATAAATTAGGTGAACTACTTTTGCTCTTTGCAGCAGTCGGTAAAAATGGTAAGCATAAACGGCATCCTGCTCATTTCTTAATGGCAGTTTAAATGACTTTCGGATGGAGTAGGGAATATATGTTTTTCCACCGGCAACGGCAGGTAGGAAATTCTCATTAACCGATAAAATAAAAACATGATCAAAGTCAAGTGTTCTTGTTTCCAGGAAACCCATTAATTGTATTCCTTTTATGGGCTCGCTGGTAAACGGGATTTTAACGGTAAGCATTCCTTCTTCAAGGATTTGAAGCATCATCTTAATAGTAAGTTTAGCCGCATGTTGCCGCAACGTAGCGAACAATTCTTTAAAAGAAAGGTTGATATAGTCTGCTACGGTAATTTCTAAATTATTTCCTCCTTTTAGCTGGTCTGTATAGAATTTAATAAGCTTATTAAGTACAATTTCCAGGGTCGCGAAATCAGTTAGCGGTTCAAAAACAAAACTAATGGCTGTAGATTGACTTGATAATAAATCAGCAGCTATATATAATTGACCTGACTGATGGAATGCTTTGGAAAATACTCCCTCATTGATCAATGCATTATCAATTAAGGAAAGTAAATTCTCGGCATGTTGCCTGACAAAATAACTGCCTGATGATGTAGATTTTACATTTTTATGTAATTCTAAAAAAGATTTAACAATGTTTCCGGCTCTGGTATGTTTAACAGGATACCCCATTGTTATATTGAGCCCTTTGAGTTCTTCGGGCAATGAATTTAATAATGGAACAAGCATAGCTTCGTCAGGCAATACAATGACACTATTCACAGGGTCAAAGGAGGGATCAGCAAGTTTGTCTTTTAAAATATTGGAAATCCATTTAACCTGTGCTGTTTGCAATGGCGCACCAGTTATATATATTGATTTTGGAATTTCCTTAAAAAAATCATGCTGCCAGGAAAACTCATTTTTCAGAAAATTATTTCTTCTGAGGTATAATCCTGCTTCATGCAATGGATTTTTATAATAGTAGTTGTCGACATCCCAATAAAGATCAGCCTTTTTTTGAATACTTAGCTCCTCTAAAATACTACGTTCTGCAACTGATAATGCATAGAATCCTGAGAAAACAAATTTGCTCCAAGGAAGAAATAACTTCCCCTCTTTCAATTGTTCAACTATTATTCGATAAGTCATTCCTTCATAGGAGAGGTGCTTTTTCAGCAATACTTCCTTGAATTTTTTATATATTGCTGGAAGTGATTTCCAACTAGCAAGGAAATCTTGTTGTAAACTGGAAAGTGGTTTTTTAGAGAACAATTTCCAGAATCCGGCAACATCCTGAAGTTCTTCCTCTGATAATGAAAACTGAACATCTATTTCCCTTTCCTCAATAGATTGATGGTACAAAGCTTCAGCATTTACCAAATTCTGATCCAGCTCGTTAAAATCATTTAATAAAATTTTACCCCATGGAAAAAATTTGTCTAATGGAATATCTTTTTCATATTCATCAACAACACTATGCAAAAGAAGTAATAACACAAGATCATCTGCAATAGGGTAAGGGCTTAACCTTTCAATTAAATCTCGAATAGCGAGAATTTCGGGAAGCCAGGTTGTTTTGCCATTATTTTTTAAAAATTTCTGCCTGAAAACATAGGCCGCCCTTCTAGTAGGAAACACAAAGCAATGTTGTGAAAGGTCCTTTGACGTATATTCATTAAAAACCTTTTCTAAAAAAGCGTCCTTCATACTGCAATGATACTGCCATCGGTATAAATATCAAAGCGGATCGCAGATTTAATGGATTACGCGGATTAAACTGATTTAGAATGGAATGTTGAATAGCGTAATATTATGTTTCATCGAGATTGCTAAAATCTGCGTAATCCGTGAAATGAGTATAATCCGTGATCAAACAAATTTTAATCTTCAAAACGGTAACCAACCCCTCTTACTGACTGAAAATGAAGTGGCTGTGAGGGATCTGTTTCAAAATATTTTCTAAAAGTTACAATAAAATTGTCGATCGTTCTGGTGGATGGATATATATCATACCCCCAAACTGTTTCCAGAATGTGTTCCCGCGATACAACTTCGTTTTTCCGTTCTACCAATAATTTTAGCAATAGGTTTTCTTTTTTTGTGAGGTTGATCTTTTGACCATCATCTGCTGTAACGGTCATTTCTGAAAAATTAATTTTGTTATTTCCCAATTGATAAGCATTGATACTTACATTCTTTTTATCACCATTTCTGACAGATCTTTTCAGCAGGTTTTGAATGCGCAGCAATAATTCTTCCAGATTAAATGGTTTTGTGAGGTAATCATCGGCACCTTTTTTCAAGCCCTTTATCCTATCAGCAGAAGCACTTTTAGCAGTAAGCATCAGGATAGGAATTTCAGTGTTCTCCAAACGAATGGCTTCGCAAACAGTAAACCCATCCATTTCCGGCAACATTACATCAAGGATTACCAGATCAAACCTTTCATTTTTAAAAGATTTTAAGGCCTTTCTACCATCATTAGCTGTTACAATTTTACAACCTTCCAGCTCGAGGTTAAGCTTAATAGTATCAGCCAGACTTTGTTCGTCTTCAACTAATAAAATTCGTGTAGGGTTCATAATCTGCTTTGTTTTGTATAGCAAATTTAAGGTAGTTCAAGGCATAATAAAAGCTTTCTTCATTCAAAAGAAATTGCTTCATGTGATTTTTTACAGTTGACTGATCAAATCAGAATTGGATATCATTAACAAATAACGGTTGAAATGATGATTAATTATATACAAAAGCTATTTGTCATAGGCAATTTATCACTAATTTTGAGAACTATTTTATGCTTTATGCCGCTTAAAAGGATCTTTTTTTTACTATTCATTTTTCATGCTGTCGTAATTTCAGTTGTCGCTCAACCGGTTCGTTGTGGTACCGATTCAAAAAAGATGTCTGATTTACTATTGGATCAATACAAAAGAAAGGTGCCCAATAACTCTGGAAAATTCTTATCCCTGACCTCCGTTGATACCCTGATTATTCCTGTTGTTGTTCATATCCTTTATAATACTGCCGAACAAAATATCAGTGATGAGCAAATAAAATCGCAGATCGATGTAATCAATGAAGA
Source organism: Bacteroidota bacterium (assembly GCA_031418215.1). Classification (GTDB taxonomy): domain Bacteria; phylum Bacteroidota; class Bacteroidia; order AKYH767-A; family OLB10; genus JANOXC01. Next base: position 4,041 of record JANOXC010000049.1, on the reverse strand, counting down.
TTTTGCAGGCCTCAATGCTACAGCTGTTGACATCCCGGGTGTGTGGAAATCCTTGCTAAGTGATGCTAAAATCCTTTTTCGCCTTGCTGCCGGCACACCAGGACCATCGCCGCAAAATACCAACGGCATTACCCGTAAATATACAAGCACCACTGCTTATAATTATAATGATGATGCTATTAAATTTAGTTCACAGGGTGGTGTAGATGCATGGCCGAGTGGCGATTACCTCAATATATGGGTGTGTAATCTGAATTCCGGAATTTTAGGATATGCGCTGTTTCCCGGTTCAGATCCATTGTTAGATGGTATCGTCATTCATTATAAAGCCTTCGGTCGAATTGGTAATTTGTATTCCAAATATAATTACGGACGATCGTTGACACATGAAATAGGGCATTATTTGAACTTGTTTCATATATGGGGCGATGATGATATTTCTGACCCCTGTAGTATCGATGATCAGGTTAATGATACACCACTTCAAGGTGCTGCAAATTATTGTTGTCCCCAATTTCCGAAATACGATGCCTGCCAATCAGGTGGCAATGGTGTAATGTTTATGAATTACATGGATTACAGTGATGATAAGTTCATGCAGTTTTATACACCGGGCCAGTTGGCAAGGATGGATTCTGCAATCAATGATTACAGAAGTAGTTTGTTTTTGTCGACTGGTCGTAATACGCCTTTTGATTATTCCTATGACGTTGCTGTTGAAGATATCATTCAACCGATTGGCCAAATGAGCAACCGCTGTTTTGAGCCAAAGGTTAAAATATATAATAACAGTGTAGTGCCGGTTTTTAATTTTACAATTGCGTATAATATCTTAAATGGTAATGTGAAGAAATTAAAGGTAAGCGGATATTTACCTCCCCGTATGGATACCTTGATAACCCTGCCTGAAATTTCAGGAAAAGACAAGATCAATTTTTTGGAAGTGCGGATTGTTGAAACCGACAGTAATACTGTTAATAATTACATGAGCCGGAGTTTTCATGCCGGAACTGAAAATGTGATTGGTTGCGATGACGGTGATCCATTTGTTTACCCCAATCCGGTGTATGGAACTTCCTTTTGTGCCCAATCAAATTTTACGGTAAGCCAGGATTTGACGATACGGGTGCTGAATTTGTTGGGTGAAAAAGTTTCAGAACAATTTGTAGCCAGTAATCCGGGAGATTTGTTTAATGTAGAAATGAACGGACAAGCAAGTGGCGTTTATTTTATACAGATGATCGGAGGAGAAAGCGGTTCGCGTGCTTCGAAATTTATATATATATCTGAAAAATCAACAGGGTCTTATACCTCACCTTGTAAATAATTATTACCAGTTAATTTGAAAACTATGTCAATTGAATTATTAAATAATGAAGCGGAAAAAATAATACAATCGCCTGAAATGATTGCCATCACTCAAAAAGTAAAACAAGGTAAGCGGATCACTGATGACGATGCATTGTGGCTTTATCAATTTGCTGAAACAGGTGAACTGGGTGTGTTGGCCAATCATGTGCGAGAGCAAAAGAACAGCAGCTTTACCTATTTCAATCGTAATTTTCATATTGAACCAACCAATGTTTGTGTATTTGCCTGTAAGTTTTGTTCTTATAGCAGGTTGTATAAAAACAGGGAAGAAGGGTGGGAGTTGAGTGCTGACGAAATGGTAGATCGTGTAAAGGCTTATGATGGAAAGGATATTACAGAAGTGCATATTGTTGGTGGCGTGCACCCCAAGCTTGATATTTATTTTTTTGGCGATGTATTGAAACGAATCAAAGCGCATCGGCCTTCCTTGCATATCAAAGGATTTACTGCCGTTGAACTGGATTACATGTTCAGAAAAGCAAAACTCACTTCTTTGGAGGGGTTGGAGTACCTTAAGAAACAGGGTCTTGATTCATTACCCGGCGGTGGTGCAGAAATTTTTGATGAAGCTGTTCGTGCAGAGATTTCCGGCGATAAATGCAATTCCGATGTCTGGCTTGAAATACATCAAACAGCACATCAATTGGGCATGAAATCAAATGCCACCATGTTATATGGCCATGTTGAAAATTATCATCATCGTGTTGATCATATGCGCAGGTTGCGTGACCTGCAGGATAAAACAGGTGGATTCAACACTTTCATACCATTAAAATTTCGCAATGGCGACAATGAGATGAGTGATGTTCCGGAAGTAACGATGGTAGAAGATCTCCGTAATTATGCTGTTTCAAGAATTTACTTAGATAATTTCGATCATGTAAAAGCATACTGGCCAATGATTGGAAGAACCACTGCACAGGTTTCACAATCATTTGGTGTTGACGACCTCGATGGTACCATCGATGACAGTACAAAGATATATTCAATGGCAGGAGCTGAAGAGCAAATACCTGTTTTATCTACGGCTCAATTGATTGAAATGATTCAGCTTTCCGGGCGCACTCCTGTTGAACGCGACACATTGTATAACAAGATCAATGTATTTGAATAATTCGAAATAAATAGTATTTCACAACTGAATGACCTGCTTAAAACAACTTAGGTGGTAAGTCTTTTTCGCAACAATAAAGCCGCAATAACAGCAAAGCAGATATTGGGAATCCAAACAGCCAAAAGTGCCGGGGCATCTCCATTGGTGGCAAAAGTGGTGCTAACTTGCATAAACATGATGTAGGTGAAGCTAAGAAAGATTCCTAATCCCAACTGCATACCAATTCCTCCCCGCACTTTGGTACTCGACAGGGAAACACCCATTAACGTCAAAATAAATGTTGCAAAAGGGAAGGAAACCCGTTTGTATTTTTCAATGAGGTAGTAAACAACTTCATCAGAGCCGCGCATTTTTTCATCACGAATAAAATTATTTAGTTCCGAGTAATCCATGGTCTCAACAGCATAATTGACGCGGCGTTCAAAATCCGCAGGTTTAAAAACAAAAGTGGTATCCTTCTGAAAACCTGATTTTATGGTTTCCTGAAGACTGTCGATGTTACGGATGAAATAATTTTCAAGGGTCCATGTATTCTTTAAGGAGTCCCAGAAAATACGATCAGCCAGCAATTTATATTTTAATTTACCATTTTCCATTTTTTCATAGGAGAACTGGTAGCCGATCTTATCAAAATTATTATAACTCTCAAAATATATATATTGTCCCGGCAATATTTGACGGTGTACATTTCTATTCTTATAAACGAAAGGGTTTTTTATATATTTTAATTCAAAAGCTGTTCTTTTAACATTGGCGTGAGGCAGCACCCAGTTATTCAGGTAAAAAGAAATGGAAGCCAGCACCATTGCCGCAATGGCAAAAGGCAACAGCAATCTTTTGTAACTCACTCCGCTGGCAAGTATGGCAATCAATTCTGTATTATCAGCCATGCGTGAAGTGAAAAAGATCACAGAAATGAAAACAAACAATGGACTGAAGAGGTTGCCGAAGTAGGGAATAAAATTGAGGTAGTAATCAAAAACAATTGCTTTTAATGGCGCATCACGTTCCAGAAAATCGTCAATCTTTTCAGAAATATCAAATACGATTGCAATTAATATGATAAGTCCCAAGGCAAAAAAGAAAGTGCCGAGGAATTTACGGATGATATATAAATCTAAAATCTTAGGTCTTAAATTCATCAACGAATACGAATCGGTACGAATATACGAATGAATGGCATCTATAACCTCCTGCTTACTTTCTCCAGCATCACTTTCTGCCAGCTTTCAAATGTATCATTTAAGATATTTTTCCTGGCTTCTTTTACCAACCATAGATAGAAGGAAAGGTTATGCAAAGATGCAATTTGAGCACCAAGCATTTCTTTTGATGTAACGAGGTGCCGGAGATAGGCTTTCGAATAATTTTTAGAAGCATAGCAATCACTATCAGCATCAATAGGCGAAAGATCTTCTTTCCATTTCTCATTTCTGATGTTGATAATACCATTGCTTGTGAACAACATGCCATTACGCGCATTTCTTGTCGGCATCACGCAGTCAAACATATCAATACCTAGACCAATACAAATCAATAAATTTTCTGGTGTGCCA
>JANOXC010000048.1:0-21998 GCA_031418215.1 Bacteroidota bacterium | reverse complement strand
GAATCTTCTTCCCAAGCTACCTGGGGCTGGAATTTATAACCAAAGCCATGTCGTTCAGTAATACTGATAGACGTCTTGCCAATTGATCTAGTTGCAGTATTATAATCAATGAAATTATTGGCTGGTGGTAATGAAGATCTTGTTATATTAGTATCTCCGCTGATGTCATATAATTCATAAAACCACCAACCAAATCCTACTACATATTGTCGACCAAATCCATCATCTTCCTGCCAGGAGAAACAAACAAAACTAGTGTCCTCGTTATCATATGTCGAGATGGCTACATCAGGATATGCAAGTGTACCTGCATGATACGGAGCTTGCGGTCCCCCTACAATACTAGCTGGGTCTATACTTAAAGCATAAGGGGAAGACCTGTCAATATCCCCACCCGTACGTTGAATCGAATAAGTATTATTTTCAAAGTGATCCCAAACTATTTCAACAAAACCATTTTGATCACCATCCACGTGTATAGCAGTCTCAACTGCGGAATCACCAACTTGAATTGCGTTGGATAATGTAAAATCGGTCCCATTCCACTTATAGGCTTCCCACTGCGGCCAGTTCTTAGCAGCATTTTTATAAGCCACCACAGCATAAATTTCTATTCCATGGCCGCTTCTATAAGAAACCAATACCAACACGCGGTGGAGGAAGCATTCCAATTGTTGCATTGTTTGAAAAAGAACTGGGTTTAAAATCGGTACTGATGGGCTTTGGTCTCGATAGTGATTTAATTCATTCACCCAATGAACATTATGGTATCTTCAATTTCCTGAGAGGCATTGAAACCATTCCGCTGTTTTTTAAATATTATGCTGAAATGCAAAAATAAAATCAGCATCAATAAAATATTTAATGATATCAATGCATTGTTTCACATTTATCGAGCAGGAGCATTGCAGATCGATTACTGATATTTTTCTGTGCCGCCAGTTCAATTGAATGGTGAATAACGCGTTGCGCTTCCACCTTTTCATCCATCTGAATTAATATACCGGCAAGTAGGATGTTACTGCTATAAGCATCCTCCAACTGTACACTTTGACGCATCCATTTCTCAGCTTTAACCAGTAAATCACGCTCGCGTGTGCGCTCATAAAAAACCTGTGAAACTTCATTGATTCTGGATGCATCCTCCTTGCAGTAATGATCAATAAAAGCAGGGGCCGCAGCAAAATATTGTTCATATTGCGACATTGCCTTCATCCTGTTAAGATCAGCGTAATCGCAAATCATGTCCCCAATATCCAGTTTATTTGATTTAATTGTTTGCTTCAATTTATCGTAACCAACACTATCAAGTAATCTGTTGCGCATAAAGAATTCGAATCCATAAATCGAAATGAATTTGTCGTTCACTGTTTTGGAAGTATACAATTTTTCTAATTCCTTTTTACGTGCAATAAATGTTTGCATGAATGGAGCATTTACACTTTTAAAAAGCTCATTGATTATCTTCCAGTTTTCAGGAAGGCTAACTTGCTCTGGTTTTAAACGATTCAAATATTGCAGTAATGGCTCCTGTGTATCCATCCCGGCCACTTCTATTTTCCGGAGGACCTGGTAAGCAGTGTCGGCAGAAACATTTCCATCATTGTAAAAATTAAGCCATGTCCTTAACTGGCGCCTCGGCTCAATGGCCTCTCTTCCTAATTCCAATAAAATCGGCTTGAAATGTCTTCCTGCAGCTCGGTGCACAACTTGCCCGGTAGAATCAAAAAACACGAGCGTTGGAAAAGTATGAGACTTTAAAGTCTTATTGAGCTCTGCTCCCTCCTTTTCGAGGTCCATCTTAATGCAAATAAAATGCTGGTTGTAGAAAGCACCAACGGTACTATCTGGATAAACAGAATCAGTCATATATAAACAGTAATGACACCACGATGCATACCCATGCATAAACACCATTTTCCCTTCCTTTCCTGAAGCTTCCTTCGCTTGTTCAAAAGTGATGCTTCGAAACTGAATTCCGTTCTTTGCCGGCTCTTGTGCACAAGCGAAGCTGACCAGGAAAAGAAAAATAATATATATAAATTTTCTCATACTAAAACCCGTTGATTTACAAAACCAAAATTAAATAAATTTATACGGATAAAGGCCGTTAATGTTATTCCTTCAAAAAGAAATCAACAAAACAACAATATAAATCAACCTCCCGGACAAAATATCAGGGGGTAGTAAAATCAAAATTCTTCACATTACTATTAAAAAATACCGGAGTCTTGCTCCAGGTTTCTATTGAATTTCGATGCCTTATCACTATATAACAATTGGTGTTAAGCACCGGCAGAGGGAAAACAAAACTACCAACACCAAATTCAGAAATGACACCTGTTACAGTATAAATCGTAAAAGGAGCAAAAGCATTGTGCAGCTCTACCGTTATCGTGTCGCTCATGATCATCATGCCATTACCGATGTAAAACCCTTCAATAAATAATTTTAAATTTAATGTTACTGAACATCCTTCATCCACCTGGCCGTTGCAATTATCATCTATTCCATTACCACAAATTTCAGCAATGCCGGGCTTTACAAGTGCATTGCTGTCATTACAATCACCGCCTGCTGTTACCAAAGTAGTATATCCATTGCCGGGGTTATTGCATTGTGTAATTGCTGAACCATCTTTATAAAAACCATCATTGTCATAATCCAAAAACCAAGTTGGAGGCGACAGAACTGTTGCATAATATTTAATACTGATTGCAACAACAGGACTTGCACAATTTGCATTACTTGTCATTTCACAAATTACACTATCACCATTAAACAATGCGGAAGTAACATATGTATTGTTTGCGCCGTTTTGTTTACTGATATTATTCACCTTAAAATTGTAAATTGGCATTAATCCGCCATTGGTTGGTGTTGCGGTAAATGTAACAGATGTCCCTGAGCAAATCGAACCTGTTGGCAATGCATTCATACTTACAAATGGAGTCAGAATAGGGTTAACGGTTACAGGAATGATATTTGAAATTGCAGTACAACCATTAGCAGATGTTTGAACAACGGAATAACTACCGGAAGCAGTAACGTTGATATTTTGGGTTATTGCGCCATTGGACCAGAGATATCCCGAAGCAGGCGTACCATTTAACGAAACATTACCACCAGCACAAAATGTTGTTGCACTGCCTGCACTAATGATTGGGGAATAGTAATTATAAGTTAGACTTACATCATCAATACGAAATTGAGTGGTGAGAGAGTTTTTCGAAAACTGAATTATTAAATTGGAAGTTACAGGAATGTTTGCAGTTGCATTTACCATAAACCAACTATTGGAAACAGAAAGTTGTGTAAAAGAGAATGGTAAAAAACTACCGCCATTATCGCTATACGCAACTTTAATGGTGTCCGTTCCAGTACTTTCTCTTCGTAAACCAAACGATAATTTAAGATTTTGATAACCTATTGTATTTATACCGGAAATAATAAAATTTCTATCTCCATTAGTTGCAAAGCCCATAAAAATATTTCCAGTATCACTTAGATTGACCAGCGCTGAAGGATTTGTTTTTCTTACATCACTCGGTGTTGAAGAGGTGCTTGTATAAGTAATTGGTGGTCCATTCCTCCACCCGGTATAGGAACTAATAGATGTTGTTCCTGTTGGCACGCCAAACGTCTCATTATATAAAACACCTGATACTCTAAACGAATCAACTGTTACAACGACCGGAGTTGAAGTAGTGAGACAACCATGTGCATCAGTTGTTGTAACAAAATAATTTCCTGTTGAGGCTACAAGAATTGAATTTGTAGTACTTCCATTTGACCATGAATAAAAAACTGCGGCACTTGAAGTCAGCAATACTGGACTTGAATTACAAATTGACAATGGTCCTGCCGGAGAAATTACAGGTACATTGATCGAATACACATTCGCCTGTGTGCTATTGGTGTCGTTAGCGTGATTGATATCCTGATTAATCTGTGTATATGATTTGAATGAATATGCTCCGGAAAGGGTCATATTCAGCGGTGTATCGAAAGTGACATTAAGCGTACCATTTGCAGCCAATGTACCGGAAGTGATGGTTTTATTAAATGTTTGTGTCACTGCTGCAGGATTGATAACTTTCAATTCAAGAGGTAAATTCGTGGAAGAGAAGTCAATTGTTGATGCCCCAAAATTTTTAATTTGTACCTGCATTTGCTGTGCAGCATTAGGACAGATATTTCCGGTTGGACTTACTAAATTAAGTACACCAAAATCATTTGTTGCAACTGTATTGTAATTGAAATTCAGTGTTGCGATTACCGGTATATGGTCTGAAGCATTATACAAAGCATCAGCTACAGCTGCTGATACGGCAGTATTGGCAGGAAAATTAATCGCCTGATTATAATGCATCCCATCATTTCCAAATTGAATCATGGAACCGGTTGAAAAATCAACACCTCCCGGAATTGATAATGCTTTCGAATACAGGATCATATCAAAACGATCATCCAATCCATTTGTAGAGCCTCCTCCAAAGGCAACTATTCGTGTTGATTGTGTGTGAAAGGCTCTGTAAATAGTATCATTCCAAGTGCCTGTTAAATTGAGTGGGTCTAGAAAGTGCCCTTCCTTTCCAGTGGCTACCTGCTTCAGTTTTATGTATGCACTTTCTCCATCTTTGTAAATATTAAAATCTCCACAAATCACAAAATTGGATCCCAATGGTAAGGCATTAGTAACTTTTCTTAGACTATCAATTTCCTCTGCCCTTTGTGCTTCATTAGTTGCTCCACTACTTGCTTTAAGGTGAACGGAATAAATCCTTATGGTATCCCCTGATAAAAGGTGTTTCAATTTAAATTCATTGATATCGCGTCCATTTGCGTCTGTCCTTATTGCTGTATTACTTATAAAGGAAAATTTTGAAGTGCGGTAATAGATACCATTCTTAGTGTCATTATTAGGCAAACTTCCGGCAACATATGTACCAGCAGCAAATCCGGAAAGCGCCTTATTCATCACATTATTCAGAAAGCCTATATACCCTGAGTCTGAACGCAATTCTTGAACAACAAGTATATCAGGATTGGCAGCACCAATAATTGTACGGAAAAATGGATTCCTCAATGTGGTATCAGAAACGAAGCTACTTGTTGCTGGATAATTCAACAAGTTATATGACATCAGTTTTACCGGGTCAACACCGGCCAAAGCACTGCCCTTACCTGTTAAAAACAGTGCAAACACAATAAACAGCCTCAGGAAATAATGTTCCCTTAAAATTGATTTCAAAAGCGTTAATTTATGACCACAGAAAAGGCCCGCCGGGCGGATTCTTCAAAGTTAGGGCTTATTGTTGGCCCTCACAATATTAAAAATGCATTTTCATAGTATCGAAGGCGATTTAGCGGGGTAACAATATAGTTTCAAGGCCAATTATTTTTCAATTTCAACAACAATTAATGAGGCATTGGCAAAATGAAAATGTAAAGGAAAAACAAGTTACGCTGAACCATTTTATAAAAAACCACCCCTGCAGGGTAAATTCTGCAGGGGATGATTTTTACTTACAACGATAAATTACTAATACTTAAATGCTATTATCAAGGTGTAGTGAAATCGAAACTCTTTGTTGTAGAATTAAACAACAAAGGTGTTTTACTCCAGGTTTCAACTGAATTACGATGACGAACTGCAATGTAATATGACTGATTAATTGTAGCAGCATTAAACACAAACCTACCACTGCCATTTGTATGAATCACATTTGATACTGATTCAATTAATGAATAAGGTGCTAATGCGCTATGCAATTCAACTGTAATAGTGTCACATATCGAGAAGTCTGTAGTATATCCGTCGATAAACAACACAGGAACCATCAGGTTGACTTGAGGAATATAGAATCCTTGAATTAATTCTTTCAAATTCAAAGCAACTTTAACAATGCAAGTTTTGCATTTGTCACCACAAATGCAATCAGCCATTAGTATGAATTTTCAGGTATTTTGAAAAAAGCTTAATTCCCGTTGGAAAGCTTTTTCATTACTTCCACACGCGATTTAACGTGCAGTTTTTCATAAATACGATAAATGTGTGATTTCACCGTATGAAGGCTGATAAAAAGCCTTTCCGAAATCTCCTTGTTCCGATAACCGTCAATCAAAAGCTCCAAAATTTCAATCTCCCTAAGTGAGAGATGAAAATCAATTTCCGCCTTTTCCATTTTAGTATGGGTATGCTGCATGGAGGAAACAACTTTCCTGGCAATCTGGCTCGTCATGGGGGACCCGCCATTGCAAATATCTTTTAATGATTGCAGTAAAACGGCAGGCGCGGTTCGCTTTAAAATATAACCGCTTGCCCCGGCAGAAAGTGCGCTGAAAAGCCGCTCATCGTCTTCAAAAACAGTGCATATCATAATCTGTATGGCCGGAAAACGCATCTTGATCTGACGGGTACATTCAATGCCCGACATCCCCGGCAACCCAATGTCCATAATGATTACGTCAGGCGTAATGTTATCAATGGCAGCCAATAAGGATTCAGCACTTGCAAAAGTGGCAATGCATTTGAAGTCTTCAGCGGTATTAATCAAAAAGGAAAATCCCTGCCTGATATCATCAATGTCTTCAACTACAGCAACTTTTATTGGAGTCATTTATTTTTTTCAATCCATTAAGAAAAAGGGGGAAAGTGGTGGGAAAGGTAGACATATTAATATGCAATTCAAATGGTTTACTGAGAAAAGCACTCATACTAAAGTATTAAAAATGCAATAGCGGCTTTCCAATCATACTAAAGTATGAGTGAAATAAGGGCCTTCTGGCAGAAATCGAAGATTAATGAAGTAATATCTTGTAAAATTGATTTAATTGTTCTTAATTTGTTAGTACTTAAGTATTACTGGTTCTTATCTTAATAATACTGTTGCTGTTTGATTTGAACCTAATAACCACTGGTCAATCAAGTTGCAATATTAAAATCACCCTTCATTTAATCAAACAAAAGTATGAACGGTTAACAAAAAACGATAAGTTATCAGATTTCTATTTATATATAGCTAATATATATAGCCAATAGTTGAATGAATTGCATGCCCTTTTCACAACCAACAACAATGATCACAGAAAAAATGCAACCACCTGACTTCGCCGATTTAGGTATTAATACCAATGAAGAAGGAAGATTACAGGCATTAAATAGTTATCATATCCTTGACACCGGAACGGAAAAAGAATTTGACCGCCTTGTTGAATTAGCCAAAATCATTTGTAATGTGCCTATTGCAGCCATCACGCTTATTGATGTTGACAGGCAATGGTTCAAGTCAAAAATCGGGATTAACCTTAATGAGACAAGCCGTGAAATATCCTTTTGTAACTACGCAATTCAGCAAAACTGTTTGTATGAAGTGGAAGATGCAACAATGGATTTTCGGTTTAAAGACAATCCTTTGGTAAAAGGTTATCCGCAAATACGTTTTTATGCCGGTTACCCTTTGATTGACCCAGATGGTTTTGCTATAGGCACCTTGTGCGTTATTGACCACCGGCGTAAAAAATTAACTGAAAAGGAACATCGTGCTCTTAAACTTTTAGCGAAGGAAGTCATTTCGCAAATCGTTTCTAAAAAAGACAAGATTGAAAAAAATCATTTTGAAGAAATGTACCTCCGATCCACCGACCTGTTATGTATGACCGGTACCGATGGTTTTTTCAAAAAAGTTAACCCGGCTTTTAGCGCAGTTCTTGGATGGACAGATAAAGAACTGATGGAAAAACCATTCCTTGATTTTGTTCACCCTGATGACAAAGAACTAACATTAAAAACTATAGCTGAACATTCATCTGGCAATTCTTCTATTAATGTTTGTAATCGCTATCTTACAAAATCCGGGAAATATAAAGTGTTAAGCTGGATTTGCAATCCGGATTTTGCCAATGGGGTCATTTATGCCATTGCCCATGATGAAACAGAAATGTTAGCGTCACAACATCAAGTTGTCCTGGCTGAAAAAGGATTCAGGGATGTTTTTGAAAATTCACCTGACGCTATTTTCGTTGAAGATATGGCAGGCAATATCCTTGATGTAAACATTGCCGGTGTTGCATTACAAGGTGCGTCAAAAGAAAAACTAATTGGGGTTAATTTCAGGCAGCTGGTACCAAAAGAAAAATTTGTAAAATTACTGACCGACTATAAAAAACTTTTTTTAGGTATTTCCCGCACGGTTGAGAGCTCTGTTTGGTCTGCAGCAAAAGGCGAAATTCCTGTAGAGGTTTCTGGAAAGAAAATTGTTTTCGATGACAAAGATGTTTTACTGCTTTTAGTGCGGGATGTAAGTGAAAGAAAAAAAATGGAAGCTGAGCGTGCCAATGCGATTCTTGAAAAAATAAAGTTGCAAGAAGAACAAACCAGGGCTTCTTTAGCAGCGCAGGAAGCAGAACGAAACAGGATTGCCACTGAAATGCACGATGATGTAGGTGCAGGATTGAGCAGGATTTCTATTCTTGGACAAGTGATAAAGACAAGCATTAACAATCCGGGAATTGTAGCCAGCAATATTGACAAGGTGTTGTCATCATCTAAAGAAGTGCAGGAAAACATCAGTGAAATTATTTGGGCGATGAACCCCAAAAATGATACTTTTGAAAACCTAATATCTTATATTAACTATTTTGCAGCCGAGTTTTTAGAATTAAGCGCCATCGACTTTAAAATTGACTTGCCGAAAGATATTTCTCCAATAATTATCAATGGAAAAACAAGGCGAAATATTTTTCTGATCATCAAAGAGTCATTAAATAATGTGGTTAAATATTCAGAGGCTACCTCAGTAACAATTACGATTCGTATCAATACCGAGCTGTTTTCCATTATCATCAGAGACAACGGTGTAGGTTTTGATGCTGAAAACACCTCCCGCTTTAGTAATGGAATGCAAAACATGAAACAAAGGACTAAGGAAATTCATGGTATTTTTAAAATAATTTCAAACAGACTTACAGGAACTTCGGTTTATCTTCAAGTTCCAATTATACCGGAAATGATTTCATATTAAAAAAATACTTCAACAATCTGTTGCTGCCTGTTTGGCTTATATATATTCGGTTTCAATGTCGCCCGTTTAAGTAAATAATTTCAACTGGTTGTCCTTTTATTTCGAGGTTTCAATTTAAAAATTGACGATGCAGAAGTTAATGGTTATTCAAAAGTTTGGAATCCATTTTAAAGTTTCGACTTTCCCTATTTTGCCTGACATTATTACGCACATACGATGAAATATTAATTTTATTAATAATAAGACCGGATTATCAATAAACTTTCCTGTTGTTATTCTATGATATTTCATTAATATTGCTTCAATAAAATTACAGTGGAAAAAAAATAAAAAAAACATGAAAAAAACATTGATATTCGTCACAATAGCTTCTTTTTTCCTTTACTCATGCAATAACACCACTGATTCAAAAGAACCGGAATCAAACGCTGCTTCTGATGCTGTGATGCAACCTTCGGAACCAACCGTTTCCGATGCTCCTGTCCAGGTACCGGCAGCAGATACCGGCGGAATAACAACAATGCCTGTTTCTACCACTATTGCTCCTCCCCAACCTGCTGCATCAACAGCTGCTGGAATGAATCCTGCTCACGGGGCTCCCGGTCATCGCTGCGACATTGCTGTCGGTGCGCCGCTTAGTTCTGCACCGGCAGCTAATCCTGCATCAGGCACACAAGTTACCGCGCAGCCTCCATCTTCACCTGTTATTACATCTTCCCCAACCATTAATTCACAACCTGTCGTAAAAACAGCACCCGGTATGAATCCGCCACATGGAGAACCTGGACATGATTGCGCAATTGCAGTTGGTGCTCCATTAAAAAAGTAATTGCGCCTCCTCGTTTTAAGAGGTCAATTTCTTTTTTTTGCTTCTTTTCTTCGATTTAATAATAATAGTGTTGAAGGTACTATCAGTATGTTTTGCGCCTGACCATTAGTGGTTGATTAAAGTATAGGAACTGTTTAAATTTTCATGCAATAGAAAACAATTCATTTCCCTTGCTTTCAAGGACTTGAAAGTGCTCTTTTTGAATTTTTATAATTTCCCGAACAATAATAGCCGTTCAAAAACAGATTTATTTACCTTCGCCCTCCCAATCAGCTAATAGCCGATCAATAAGCAACTAAAAAATCAAGAAACTATAATCCATAAATTCTAAAAAATGGCTGTCACGAAACTCTCTAAAAAATCAAAAGCAATTACTTCCGATGTAAAGGATACAACCAATCCTTTTGAGGCGATGATACAACGATTTGATGTTGCTGCGAAGATCCTCAAGTTGGAACCGGATGTATATGAGATTATGAAAAATCCATCTAAACTCATTGAGGTGAACCTGCCTATTATGATGGATAATGGGCATATCAAAGTTTTTGAAGGCTATCGTGTGATTCACTCTACAGCATTAGGACCCTCAAAAGGTGGTATTCGTTATTCACCTGAAGTGGATGCCGATGAGGTAAAAGCACTTGCAGCCTGGATGACATGGAAGTGTGCAATAGCCGATATCCCATACGGTGGTGCTAAGGGCGGTATCAATTGTGTTCCTTCAAAAATGAGTGCTGCTGAATTAGAGCGTTTGACACGTGCCTATACAGTTGCCATGAGTGATATTTTTGGTGTCGATAAGGATATTCCTGCTCCTGACATGAATACAGGACCAAGGGAAATGGCCTGGATCGTAGATGAGTTTAGTAAATTAAAAGGAAGCTTTACGCCAGGCATTGTTACCGGTAAACCATTGTTTCTTGGTGGATCGCTGGGACGCGTAGAAGCCACAGGACGCGGCGTGATGACTTCAGCATTGGAAGCAATGATTAAGTTAAAGATGAAGCCTGAAAAATGCAAAGCAGCCGTACAAGGTTTTGGAAACGTAGGAAGTATATCTGCAAAACATTTTGATGCGCAGGGAATTAAGGTGGTTGGAATTTCTGATCATACGGGAGCATTTTATAATGCAAAAGGAATTGATATTGCCAAAGCAATGGCTTATCGCGATAGTAACAATGGAGTACTGCAAGGTTTCAAAGGCTGCGAACTGATTACGAACGAAGACTTACTCGAACTTAATGTTGATGTTCTTGCGCCTTGTGCCCTCGAAAACCAAATAACAGCCGTGAATGCAAACAGCATTAAAGCAAAACTCATTGTAGAAGGAGCAAACGGTCCAACCACGGCCGGTGCTGATGAAATATTAAATAATAAAGGCATTATCATCATACCTGATATTTTAGCTAATGGCAGTGGCGTAACGGTGTCTTATTTTGAATGGGTACAAAACCGTACAGGCTACTATTACAGCGAAGACGAGATTAACAAACGTGCTGACCGATGGATGAGACAGGCTTTCTTAAATGTATGGAATGTAGCCGAAAAACATAAAGTTTCCATGCGTATTGCTGCTTATGTATTTGCACTTGAAAAAGTAGCGAAAGCAACACGCGCAAGGGGCGCCTATTAATGAATTACAAAAACAAGAAGCTGTCGATCCAGCATGGCTGATATCAATGCAATGATTGCATGTTATGTCTTTTTGTTTTAATTTTTTATATTGTATTATATATTTATACCGCAGATGAAAATTCACCGAGAAGGGACCAGAATACTTTTGACCACTATTGCAATTTTGCTATTGATTAATTTCACAGCCTATGAATTTAGCCGTGCGCATCCTAATTTATTTTATATCACAAATATTTTTTCTGTCATTATTTTCTTCCTTGTACTTCAATTTTTCCGAGTACCTATCCGCAGTCAGACTAAAGGCGATAATTTAATAATTGCACCTGCTGATGGAAAGATTGTTGTAATTGAACAGACAGAAGAAAAAGAATATTTCAAAGATAAGCGGCTGATGGTTTCCATTTTTATGTCGCCGTTAAATGTGCATTGCAACTGGTATCCTGTTAGCGGATTAGTGACCTATGTACGACATCATGAAGGAAAATATTTAGTGGCCTGGCATCCAAAAGCCAGTACAGATAATGAACGCACAACCATTGTTATTGAACGTGATAATAAAGTTGCTATTCTGGTTCGACAAATTGCCGGAGCGGTGGCCAAAAGGATCGTTTATTATTCTCATGAAAATGATATGATCTCACAGGGTGCCGAACTGGGTTTTATTAAATTTGGTTCACGGGTAGATGTTTATCTTCCGTTGAATGCAAAAGTAAATGTTAAACTGGGCCAGCGTTCCACAGGCGGTGTTACGGTATTGGCAGAACTAATATAATTGACTTCGTTTTAAAAAGGTAATGTTGATTGATTGCCGGGTTAGCACAATCCTTTAATTTTTAATTCCATTCTTTAATCAGCAGCAATATCACGCTGCGGGCAAAACTATTTTCTTCCAGCAATTCTCCCGATATATATTGTTTGTGTACCTGCATCGGATAATCCGCTCTTAGTAAATATTCCAAATCATTGATGGCTTTTTGCCGCATGCTTTTTTGCTGATTTACCAAATCATAAATTGCTTCCGCTGACATGCTTCGAAGCGAGTCAGAAATCATTAAAGAGTCTTGCATCGGCGGCAACATTCCTTTCATTCGAAAAAAATCAACCATATCCCATTTTGAATTGGCCCATTTAAACAAGCTTGAGTTTTTATAATAAGCCCTTTCAATATATATAGAAGGTCCGTAGGTAAATGCTGCCGAGTCGGCCGCCCTGAAATTGCTATAGTGCTTCAACCCCTCCGTACCATGATAAATATAAGAAAGGTTCAAGTCGCGTGATGCTTCAAACAGATCACTAAAATCAAGTTTCGTATCAGTAAGTTGCAGCTTCTTACCAACTGTCATCTCAGTGGCGACTCCATTTGTTAATGCAGCAATCCGGTACCAGCCGGGTAACTCCCTCGCCTTATCCGATTTTCCAATTACATATACGGTGTTAACAATGATATTGTGCTGCAACGCTTGCTGGCAGGCCTTTATATAATCACTGTTATTGGTGTTCACCATCCCGTTGCCAACTATATATATAATTTTACGTGTACTCTTTGCTTCATCCCAGCTCAATTTATTGATGCAGGTGTTTAAAGCAATTCCAACATATTGATCACCTTTCTCTATGGCAGGTCGTATTTTAACCAATTCATTCGACAACATATCATAATCAGCCGTTAAATCGCAGATCACTTTTACATAACCATTCTCCTTCTTATAACTCGGTCTTGAAAACCCAACAATGGCAATACGAAATTGCGGCTGCGGCTCCATTAAATTTACCTGGTTTACGATATGCCACAATCCTTCCCGCACATCGCTGATCAATCCGTTGGTACTGCCGCTTAAATCAAGACAAAAAACAATATCCAGCTTGTTGATATTGTTGTCGCGCACTTGCGTTGTTCCTCCTCTTACCTGCCATGAAAAAAAAAGAATAACAAAAACAATAGTAGCAGACTTAAACATTTGACAAAATTAGTTATTTGACAGCTTCACTTTAATGATCGTTCACTTTTTACAACATCTAATTGAAAGAATGAAACAGCCGTCAAATATTTTCAACTAATTACGAATCAAGTTTGAGACATTCCAAAAAAGCTACAATGCATTTATCATAGTTGCAACGGCCAGCCGTAATGCCGACAATGCTTCCTGAATTTTCCAGGCTGTGCGATTTCGTTTTTCTATTAAATTGGAAACAGCACGAATTTGAATACAAGGCGTATGACTCATCTTGCAACAATATAAAAATGCAGCGCCCTCCATACTTTCCACGTCTGCATTGTACATTGACTTCAGTTTATCAATCGTGTTTTCATTTCCAGACGATTTATTTACCGTGATCCCCTTCACGTCAGGTATTTTTAAGCTTGTATTTTCTTTAAGTTGATAATCTGCATACAGTAATCCATTGATAAATGGTGCAGCATTTTCATCCATTAACCCGGTTTGAAAGACATCGAGAAAAGCTTCATCATCTTCAGCTCCAAAATCAGCAAAGCAATCCTGCCTGATATCAACCACTTTGCCTACAAATGTGTGATTAAACGCTCCGCAAACACCAATGTTAACAGCCAGGTCATAATCGTTTCGGAGCAGCTGCCTTCCCAGCTGAAAAGCTGTTGCCGTCATTCCAACCCCGGTAACCAATATATCAATTTGATGTAACCCATGTGGAATAACGGACAGCGTACCGTTTACAGGTCTATCAGTCAGGTTACTGAAAACCGCTTCTTCAGGCGTGGCGCAAACAAATAATACCTTCATTTTGCGTGTAAATATAGCTAGCTGATGGCAAAGTAAAATCACCTAAATTTGCCCTTCTCAAACAGCTATGGTATATATAACAAGAAGGGAACGGTTTAATGCCGCCCATAAGCTCTTCAAGCCGGAATGGAGCGATGCTAAAAACCTGGAGGTTTTTGGAAAATGTTCTAATCCCAATTGGCATGGACACAATTATGATCTTTTCGTTACGGTAAAAGGAAATCCAAATCCTGACACTGGTTTTGTCTTCGATTTAAAAAAATTAAGCATTATCCTGCAAAATAAAGTAGTTGATAAGTTGGATCATAAGAACATTAACCTGGATGTTGATTTCATGAAAGGCAAAATGTCTTCCACAGAAATGTTAGCCGTTGCCATCTGGGAAGAAATTGATGCAGATATTAAGGCTGATGGCGCAATATTGCATTGCGTGAAAATTGTGGAGACAGAAAATAATTTTGTTGAGTATTATGGGAAATAATTGTTTAAAAGCGAAGTAATAAATTATTATAATTGATTAAGATTAATTATCATTACAATCATAACCCCATTTGTCATGAAAATCTTATTAACATTATTTATCGTTTTACTTTTTAATTTATCAGAAGGTCAAATTTTGCGGAGTACCATTTCAGCTTTTTCTCCATCGAATGGATTAATAACTAGTGAAAAATCGCAATTAATCCATGGCAGCGCAAAAATTAGACCTTCTGAAGCAAAATCAGATAGTCAAAATAAGAGCATCCCAATCTTTTTTATTGAGCCTAATCCTGCATCTCAATTTATTAATTTACATTTACGTGATTTTCATTTTTATATTTCAACCATTTCTATTGTAGATATTTCAGGAAGAAATATTCTACAAAATCAAAATGAAGAGCTCAGTACTACTTTTCAAATTGATATTAGAGATCTTGATCCGGGAATCTACATACTTACAATTATTACTAACAACGGAATTATTTCTTCAAGAAAATTGATCAGAGATTAAATAAATAAGAATGAAATTTTTAAATCCACCCAGCTAATGAAAAGTCAACTCAGAATTTCGTTTTTATTAATATCATTGGTTTTTTTTAATAAATATACAAAGGCCCAAAGCACTAGTATAATTGACATTCCTGGAGCTATTGGTTATACAGCATATGCATTGAATGTTAATGGTGACATAATACCAAATCAAAATATTTCACTTCGTATGACTATTTTGCATGGATCAGAAACCGGTACTGTAGATTGGGTGGAGCGTCAACAAGTTACTACAACATACGATTCTTATTTTAAAATAATGGTTGGAACCGGTCAACGAACAGGAGGATCATACACAACATTTGCAGAATTAGATTGGAGTGGGTCTCATTTTCTTAAAGTTGAAATGGACATTACAGGCGGCAATAATTTTTCCTTTTCTACTACCGAAGAATTTAGTTCAGTTCCATTTGCTTTTCATGCAGCAGTTGCTGATAGTCTAAGTGGAATTAATATCGACAGCCTAAAATTAGCAATTATCTCCGCTTTAAATCCTGTTAATCCCAACGAAGTTCCTTATGCAAATAACTCCGGGTACGCTAATTACGCTAGTTATGCATATAATTCAGGAGTAGCTGATAGCCTTGCAGGGGTGAAAACTGACAGTTTGAAACGGGCAATTAGTACAGTTTTAAATGCTATTAATTTTAATTTAGCGGGAGGATGTAATTGTACTTTACAAGGCGCTTATGATAATGGCACTACTATTCAAAATGGACTAAATGGGACAACAGGACCGGTGCTTATTGACAATAATTTATGGTCAGGACAATCGTTACATGTAAAATCAACATCATCGCTTGGTTATCCTGCTTTATTTGAAAATCTTAATCCAACTTCAAATCAAAATGCAGTTCAGATTCAAAATAATGGGGTTAACTATGGATTATTTGTTAATAATTTCACCGCAATTGCCAATAATACAAAACACCATACTATTTTAGCCCAAAACCTCTCTTTATCTGGAAGTGGTTTAGTAAGTCAACTGTTTAACAGCAATAATAATTATCCTTCAATTTCTTCATATACAAGAGGAACCTCTTATGCTGGTTATTTTACAACTTCAAATCAGTTTTCCATTAATTCAGCAATACGATCCGAAATCCCTTTAACCTCTCAAACGCTTCATGGGGGTGTTGGAGAATATTATATATTCAAAACGAATAATGACGCAGATGCATTGCGTGTTCAAACGGATGGAACTGGCAGATGTTTATCAGTGTTACATACAAATGCAACAACCCTAATACCAGCTGTTGATATTCAAAATAATAGCAATAGTCCTGCTTTGCAAGTACTACAAACCGGTTCAATCGGGAGTGCGGGAGTATTTAATAATTCTGGCAATGGTAATCCAACAATTGTTGTCACAAAATTTAATGCAAACGGATCCGCTGCTATTTTTAATAAACAAGGATTAACTGGAATTGGTGCCGCTGTTATAATTAATAGTAATTCAAGTGATGGAGATGGCGAATATGTCATATCAAATTCTACACAGACTACTGGGCTTCCGATAACATTTCAATCACTAACAAGAGGAACAGGCGTTGCAGGATATTTTCGTAACTCTATTCAGGTTGCTAATAATTTTCCTTTGTTGTTAACGGAGCAAAATTCATTGGGCATTGGTATGTGGTTGAGAGGACAAAATACACTTAATTCAAAAAGTTTGTTTCTTGTTGAGAATTTGGGTAATGGCAGATCAGCATTTGTTAATGGACTTAATGCTAGTACTATATTACCTGTAACGGAAATTACAGGTATTTCTACCGGCAATCTCTTAAATGTGAATTTAGGCGGCAACAGTAATGTGTTTAATCCGTTAGTAGCTTTTAATAATAACACAACACAATCCCGCGCAGTGGTAAGTATTGAAAACCAAGCATCATCGTGGGGCCTTGTAGTCAGAAATACCAGTCAGGCAAATAGTAGTAATATTGCTTTTACTGCAGCGAATTTTTCAACATCATCAATATCAGAGGGAGCGAGAATTCAAAATAATTATGGTGTGGGTTTACGGGTTAGAGCTACTGGAAATGATGCGCTTTATGTTGAATCTGGTAGCAATGGCAGCAGCTCTTTTAATGCAATTACTGCTACAAAAAACGCTAATGACCCTGGTTATGCAGGCGAATTTTTAGGGCCAGTAAGGGGGTCAAGTTTCATTGTATTTAGTGGTTCAAAATCCACTGTGATTAAAGATAATTCAGGCAGTCAAAAATTACTTTATTGTGAAGAATCGCCCGAGGTTTGGTTTACCGATTATGGAATTGGTCAGTTGGTATTGGGACATGCTGTTGTACTATTAGACCCCACTTTTATAAATGCCTCTGTTACAACGCAAACATACCATGTATTTGTACAACTGGAGGATGATTGTGGGAATGGTGTTAAGGTAATAAATAAAGGAATTAATTCATTTGAAGTGGTTCAAATGGGATTACAAGCAACTTGTAATGCTTCTTTTAGTTATCGTATTTCGGCAAAACGAAAATATTTTGACAACTTGCGTTTTGCTAGCGAAGCAGTAACCAAAACGGCTAACCTGAATATGATAAATGCTGTTTGGCCTGAAACAAATGCCAGAATTACTGAAATACATAACCAGGGTAATATCACAGGCCAAGGTCTGTCAGCTTTACCTGCACAATCGTCTCAAGCCGAACAATCACCTTTGGAATATTATCCGCAAGAAATAAGTATACCATCAGTACCCTTACCTGCTTTAATTCAACCAGCAAGCCCTTCCAATATTCAATTTGATGAAGAAGGTCCCCATTAAATAAATAATGTTAAAAATCTTAAGATTTAGCTTGATTTATATAATCACACCCTTCTTTGGATGGGCGCAACATTGGAGTGATGTTGGTGGCGCATCATTGATGATAGGTTTTAATTGTGATTTATTAATTGCGGATACAACAAATCATGCTTTATATATTTCCGGTCCATATTATGATAATGGTACTATTCATCTTGAGGATGTTGTACTTTGGGATGGTGTATCATTTTATCCAGTTGGATGTCAAGATGGCCGAGATTTAACGGGCTGCGGATATATAGGCGGTTTTTCATTCATTGACACAACATTATATATCGGAGCACAATCATCTCATGCGGCGAATTGTTATCCAAACAATCCTATAGCAACTTCACCAATTTATTTTAATGGTGTCCAATGGAAAGCATTTGATTCCATCAATGATATTTCGGTGCCTGATTTTTATGGTTTTGTCAAATATCAAAATCAGATTTTAGTATATGGAGATGGCCCCATTGATATGCCCAACCCTTTTACAGGCATCAGTGATACGTTCAACAATATCGCAGCTTGGGATGGTACCTGGTGGCAGCCATTAGGCCAGGGAAATAATTCAGGAGCAAGATATTATGCTCCCGGAAGTCCGTTTACCGGTTTTATATATAGTGCAGTAGAGTTTAATGGTGAATTATTTGTGGGTGGTCTTTTTAATTACGCAGGGGGTGTTGCATGGCCAAGTGGGGGCGTGGCGAGATGGAATGGAACTGCGTGGAGTGGCTGTGGAAATAATACGTTAGATCAGGTTTATTTATGCAATTGCAATAACAGCCTGTATGCGGGGCTTTTTACAGGTGGAGGGGTTTATAAATGGGATGGCATGCAATTTAATCTAATAGGGCAGGCCCCTGCTGTTCCAGGCAACACCACGCATGTTTTAACTTGTTTGGGAAATAATTTAAT
Organism: Bacteroidota bacterium; assembly: GCA_031418215.1. Lineage (GTDB taxonomy): Bacteria > Bacteroidota > Bacteroidia > AKYH767-A > OLB10 > JANOXC01. Next base: position 2,996 of record JANOXC010000048.1, on the reverse strand, counting down.
AGTAGGTGGCCGATTCAATTCCATTGATAATGTTCCTGCATTAAATATTGCCATGTATGATGGGCAGCAATGGAGTGCCATTGATAGCGGTTTATACGGCTTAAGTGGCCAGGCATTTGTAAGTGATTTAGAGGTGTTAGATGGCTGGCTATATGCTACGGGAGGATTCACAGAAGCGGGCGCTAATCATGCCACCGTAAATACAATTGCAAGAATTGGAATAACAACAGGAATCGATAACAATAACACAAATGATTTACAATTGGAAATTAATCCGAATCCAACTTCCGCTTTATTAAATATAATCTTTAAACAAAAAGGAGTTCCTACAGCTCTCCATTTATATATTTACAATATGATTGGAATTAAAATAATGGAAAGTACTTTGGAAAACAATTTGAGCTTAGATATTAGTAATTTGAAAAACGATATATATTTTCTTAAAGTACGAGACAAAAAAGGAAATTTATATTCAAAGAGATTTGTCGTTATGCGTTAAAATCGTTTTTATTTTACTATAATGCGTTTTGAAAAAATAATAGTTGGCTAGACATCCTATTCGACTTAACCCTTCACAAAAATTAATATATAATACCTAAATTTTAATATCCTTTGAAAGAAAAAGAAAAATCAAATAACTACAAAAAAGTTGACCATTACAATGCTGAACTGGTTGACAGCATGGCTGCCAGTTACAAGCATATTTTAAAAGACATCGGGGAAGATCCTGAACGCGAAGGTTTGCTTAAAACACCGGAGCGCGTTGCCAAAGCATTGCAGTTTCTTACACATGGTTACGACTTAGATCCTACAGCTATTCTTAATTCTGCAAAGTTTCGTGAAAATTATAAGCAAATGGTCATCGTAAAAGACATTGAAATTTATTCTATGTGCGAACACCATATGTTGCCGTTCTTCGGCAAAGCGCACGTCGCCTATATACCTGACAAATACATTGTAGGATTAAGTAAAATTCCCCGTATCGTTGATGCTTATGCAAGAAGGCTTCAGGTACAGGAAAGATTAACCACACAAATCCGTGATTGCATACAGGAAACATTAAACCCCCTTGGCGTAGCTGTTGTAATTGAAGCGAAACACTTATGTATGCAGATGCGAGGCATCCAAAAACAAAATTCCGTCACAACAACATCAGCATTCACCGGTGAATTTGAAAACGACAGAACAAGGAGTGAGTTTATAAGCCTTATCCAAGGGAAGTTTCATTAGAAGTGTTTAAGGTTTTATGTATTTAGTTTAAAGTTGTTTGGCATCCTACGCAGACCGCGTGTCGCCTTAGCTTTAGCGGTGGCACAAATAGCTTCGGATGCTAAAAGTTTAAGGTTTCCGGTTTTGAGTTAAAAGTTTCATAATGTTTAATAATTAGATTTAAATTTATCGGTCAATTTCTAATCGCCTAATCGCCTAATCGCCTAATCGCCTAATCGCCTAATCGCCTAATCGCCTAATCGCCTAATCGCCTAATCGCCTAATCGCCAAATCGCCCTTGCCTTCGCGTAGCCGCTATGGCGAAGCAAGGTAATCGCCTAATCGCCTATTTGCCTCCTCGCCTAATCACCTAATCGCCAAAAAAATGAAAGCATATATATTCCCCGGACAAGGTTCTCAATTTCCCGGCATGGGCAAAGATTTATACGAGCAATCGGAAAAAGCAAAACAATTGTTTGAGCAAGCAAATGCCGTCATCGGTTTTCGCATTTCTGATATGATGTTTGGCGGTGCAGAGGAAGACCTGCGCCAGACCAATGTTACGCAACCTGCCATCTTCATCCATTCAGTAATACAGGCAATGACCCTGGGTGATAACTTTCAACCGGATATGGTTGCAGGTCATTCACTCGGCGAATTTTCATCATTGGTTGCCAATGGTACTTTGAGTTTTGAAGATGGATTAAGACTGGTTATGGAACGCGCCAATGCTATGCAAGCTGCTTGTGAAATGCAACCAGGCACAATGGCTGCCATTATTGGTTTGGCTGATAATATCGTGGAAAATATTTGTACTTCAATTGATAAAGTTGTTGTGCCGGCGAATTATAACTATCCCGGACAATTAGTGATTTCAGGTTCTGTGGAAGGTGTGAAAGAAGCTTGTGAAAAATTAACAGCAGCTGGCGCTAAACGGGCATTGTTGTTAAGTGTTGGTGGTGCATTTCATTCACCCTTGATGGAACCTGCGCGTGAGCGATTGGCAAAAGCAATTGATGCAACAACTTTTAACACTCCAAGGTGTGCCGTCTATCAAAATGCAACTGCCCTGCCTCATCGCGAAGCAGCAGAAGTAAAGAGAAATTTAATCGCACAACTCACGGCACCTGTTCGCTGGACACAAAGTATTGAGCAAATGATAAATGATGGTGCCAATTCATTTACAGAAGTGGGTCCGGGTAAAGTATTACAAGGCTTAGTGAAGAAGATCAACAAAGAAATGCTTACAGCAAGTGCTGTTTGAGTAAAATAGATTATGGAACTAAATCAACTGAATGCTATTTCTCCGATTGACGGCCGTTACCGTGCAGCATGTGAAGAGTTATCTTTATATTTTTCGGAAGAAGCACTGATGCGCTACCGTGTGATGGTAGAGATCGAATATTTCATTGAACTCTGCAAGATTCCGTTGCCGCAAGTTGCCGGTGTGCGCCCTGAATTATTTAAACACCTTCAGCATATATATAATGATTTCAGTCATCAAGATGCATTGCGCATCAAAGAAATTGAAAAGACTACCAACCATGATGTAAAAGCCGTAGAATATTTCATCAAGGAAAAAGCAGATAAACTTGGGCTTAGTAATTATAAGGAGTTTATTCATTTTGGACTTACTTCACAGGATATCAACAACACAGCAATTCCTTTTTCTTTAAAGGAGGCAGGGCAACAGATTTATCTTCCTATTATCAAGGCAGTTTGTGATAAGCTACTTCAGTTAGCAAAGCAATGGGAAAAGATTCCTTTACTGGCGCGTACACATGGGC
>JANOXC010000047.1:0-5044 GCA_031418215.1 Bacteroidota bacterium | reverse complement strand
TCGGCGCGGTGGAGTATATTAATAAATATTTCAACACCGGTAACAGTTGAATTATTTGACTTCTCTTGCTTTCAAATAATATACACATCATCACGTGTTTTGTTTACACCACTCTCGATACGACCGGTTGCAACAGTACCACGACCGGTGATTGAGAATACGTCTTCAACAGGCATAAGGAAAGGTTTGTCAATTTCACGTGGAGGAATTGGAATAAATGTATCAACAGCATTCATTAATTCCATGATTGCATCTACCCATTTTGGATCTTTATTCAAACCACCAAGTGCAGAACCACGAATAACCGGAGTGTTAACACCATCAAATTGATAGAAACTTAAAAGATCACGAATTTCCATTTCAACAAGATCCAATAATTCAGGATCATCAACCATATCCACTTTATTCATGAACACAACGATTTTAGGAACACCAACCTGACGAGCAAGAAGGATGTGCTCACGAGTTTGAGGCATCGGACCATCTGTTGCGGCAACGACAAGAATAGCACCGTCCATTTGGGCAGCACCGGTAACCATGTTCTTTACATAATCAGCGTGACCGGGACAATCAACGTGAGCATAGTGACGGTTAGCCGTCTGATACTCCACGTGAGCAGTATTAATGGTAATACCACGCTCTTTTTCTTCCGGAGCGTTATCAATTGAATCGAATGAACGAGTTTCTGCCCATCCTTTTTCAGCGAGTACAGTAGTAATTGCTGCTGTTAAAGTTGTTTTACCGTGATCTACGTGACCTATAGTTCCAATGTTTACGTGTGGTTTGGAACGATCGAATTTTTCTTTTGCCATTGCAATATGATATTAGAGGTTAATTTATTTTATGGTTAATTGGTTATAAGGTACTATTATTATTGAAACACATTACTTAAACTATCAAAAATACTTCGGTACTCGTGTTCGAGCCAATGACCAGGATCGAACTGGTGACCTCATCCTTACCATGGATGTGCTCTACCGACTGAGCTACATTGGCTTTTTAGGTCATTGACTTCTGACTTTTCGAGCGGAAGACGGGGCTCGAACCCGCCACCCTCAGCTTGGAAGGCTGATGCTCTACCAAATGAGCTACTTCCGCTAATATGGTTTTGGCCTGGAGGTTATAATCCTGTCCAAACCACAACTTCAGAGTGGGGAGAGAAGGATTCGAACCTTCGAAGCTTTCGCAACGGATTTACAGTCCGTCCCATTTGGCCACTCTGGTATCTCCCCTTCTCAAATAATCTAAAACCAGTAAAACTGGAGCCGATGGAGGGATTCGAACCCCCGACCCACTGATTACAAATCAGTAGCTCTGGCCAACTGAGCTACATCGGCATTTTTAGACGAATTTCAAGGAACACACTACCCTCCAAAAAAGGGATTGCAAATGTAGAAAACGGGAATTGAATTACAAATTCTAATTCAAAATATTTTAAAATAAAAAAGGCCCCCAAAAGGTGACCTTAATAAATTTTATATCAAATAATAAGGAAAGAGGATTGATCAGGCAATGACTCTTGCTAGCGGATAGCGCTTTTTCCACATCTTGAAAGCTGACATACTGTGTACAACCATCATCGTTTTATGATCCAACTGAACTTTAATTCTTGTTGCACTGTCACTAATGGGTTGTTTTACAATTTTGGCTTTACGTTTCGAATTGTTAAGCATAATGGGTATTGATTAGAGGGTTACGGGTAATTTATTAAAGTATTTAAACTCATTTTCAATAATCGTACCATTAATAATAATGGGTAATTGTATCAGGTAGTAAATACTATTTTTAAACTACGTGTTCAAAGAAACGATTCTGAAATGAATTAATTGCTTAATAAAATGTAAATGTTTTAAATTTCATTAACCACTCATTGTTTAAAACGTGGATAACTATATAAATAATTGATATTTAACTATTTAAATATATTCTCTTGATGGAAAAACCCATATTCCCAAATATTAAATTTTTGTTAAATTAAAATTATAGCCGACCTAAAATATTAGCTAGTTCTGCCAATCTGTTGCTATATCCAATTTCATTATCATACCATCCCACTATTTTAACCATATTTCCCAAAACCGTGGTTAATTCTGAATCAAATATGCAGGAGCTTGTATTTCCTACGATATCCGCTGAAACGATGGGATCCGATGTAAACTCTAAAATGCCCAGCATTTTAGTTTCGGCCATCAATTTAAATGCTTCATTTATTTCCTCGCGACTCGCTGTTTTTTTCAAAACACAGGTAATATCGGTTAAAGAGCCATCAGGAGAAGGGACGCGAACTCCGGCACCGCCAAGTTTACCGTTTAAATGCGGTAAAACTTCCCCTAAAGCCTTTGCGGCTCCTGTTGTGGTCGGAATAATAGATAATGCTGCTGCTCGTGCCCGTCGTAAATCCTTATGCGGAGCATCCTGAAGATTCTGATCTCCTGTATAAGAGTGTACCGTTGTCACAAATGCTGTTTCAATCCCCCAGTTATCATCCAATATTTTTAACATGGGAGCTGCATTGTTTGTCGTGCAGGATGCATTTGAAACAATTTTATCATCGCTATTCAAGGTGTCATCATTTACGCCTAACACAATGCTCTTCATGTCTTTCTTGCCCTTGGTAGGCGCTGATAAGATTACTTTTTTTGCCCCTGAATTTATATGCAACTGAGCTCCGGCCGCATCGTTAAACCTTCCTGTACACTCAAGCAAAACATCTATTTCAAGATTCTTCCATGGAAGTTTTGTGGGATCCGGTTCCGACAAACATTTCACCGGAATATTATTAAAGATGAGATGGCTTTCGTCTGACGAAACTACTCCATCGAATCTGCCATGTATGGAATCGTATTTAAAAAGATGTGCAAGCGTTGCATTGTCGGTGAGATCATTGATGGCAACCAGCTCTGCATTATTGTTTTTTAGAAGCACCCGGGTAGTCATCCGACCGATCCTTCCGAAACCATTAATTGCTATTCGTAATTTCTTCATGTTTTATTTTAAAGCGTGCAAAGATATACATAGGAAACTACACGCATACTATTTAACAGATGCTTAAAAACGAATAACTACAAAAGATGCTTCTCCGCATGATAACTTGACCGAACCAATGGACCACTTTCAACATATCGAAAACCTTTTTCAAGACCGATCATTTTATATTCAGAAAATGTATCAGGTGTAATAAATTCAACAACCGGTAAATGTTCTTTGGTGGGCTGTAAATATTGTCCGAGTGTGAGAATAGATACATTTGATTTTCGAAGGTCATCCATTGCTTCGAGGATTTCATCTCTTGTTTCCCCTAACCCCAGCATAATGCCTGATTTAGTTGCAATACCGGAATCACTTACTTTTTTCAGTACTTCAAGGCTGCGATCGTATTTCGCCTGTACGCGAACCAGTTTGGTCAGGCGCCGGACTGTTTCGAGATTATGTGAAATAATTTCTGGTGCTTCGTTTATTACCTGTTGAATATTTTCCCAACGACCTTGAAAATCACCAATGAGTGTTTCCATGGTGGTTCCTGGCGACAATTCCCTGATTTTTCTAATTGTCTGAACCCAGATTCCGGCGCCACCATCTTCCAGATCATCCCGGTCCACGCAGGTTATCACACAATGTTTTATCCCCATAAGCTTAACTGACTTTGCCACTCTTAAGGGTTCAAAGGGATCAACTACCTCGGGTTTACCGGTTGCGACCGAGCAGAAACCGCATGAACGCGTACAGATATTTCCAAGTATCATGAAGGTTGCCGTACCGGCACCCCAACATTCACCCATATTCGGACAATTACCACTCTGGCAAATGGTATGCAACTTATGCTCATGAACGATTTCCCTGACCTTGGTATACTCTTTACCGGTAGGTAGTTTTACCTTTAGCCAGGAGGGTTTCTTTTCTTTGGGTGGTATAATGGATGTGGGCATTTCCATTGATTTCTTGATGGGTTTGTTTGTTATTCAGGGATTATTTATAATTCCATAGTATATCAGGTCTTCAGATTTTTTTGAAACCCGGATAACCTTTTTTTAAATAAGCTACCACTTAGATCCCCATATTAGTGAAACATAAAAATTAAAGAAAAAATTATTCTTCTTATCGTTTGCCATTATGGGCAGACCTTTTGCATAAGCATCGAGGGTTACCCCTGTTTCAATGGCTGTAACTTTTTGCTGCCAGCCGGAATATTCAAAGGACAATGCCAATTTACCATAAGCGCCGGGATAAATTGAAAGTTGATCTAAACCCTGGAAATAAGGTCCCGGACCATAAATATTTTCCTGTATTTGCTGCACAGGATCATTTGGATCATATCGTCTTGTTTCAACCACTTTAGTCATCGAGTCAACTGGGTTATCAATTAAAATATCCAGGAAAACAGGCTTTGTTATACCAAGTGAGAGGCCTCCATAATAATTAAATCTTACTTCAACTCCGCTTCGTTCACCTTTACCGAAAATAATATTCTGTTTCCCGAAACCTGTTCGAAGGATATAAGCGAAATTTAATTTTCCGAAAAAGTACGGCTTTGAATCAGGGTAATATGGATTGGCAAGCTTATACTGCTTTGGGTCCCTGAGTGAAACAAAGTCGATATCAAGCATCTTTTTTTTATATCCCGTCTGATGCCAGCCTCTTTTAAACGTAAGTCCCAAACCATTTGAGTGAAGAATAATTCCACCTTCAGCCTCATTTCTATAAAGAATGGTCACATCATCGTTTGCTGTACGGGAAGTATCCTGTGCAAATGAAGCAACAGATATAAGAAAAAGTAAAATTAAAGATGGAAATTTCATTATTATGTACAAAACTATGAATTAATTCAGTTGTAATGAACTAATGCATCGATAAAATACAATCATGTATTTGTCAATTCTTCTGAACTTAATTAACTAACCACTCATTATCTTTGGAAAATGGAAACAATTCGTACTGTTTATTTAGGAAACCTCCGAACTGAAGCAACACATGTCAGTTCGGGACAAAAAATAATAACCGATGCCCCGGTTGATAACCAGGGCAAAGGAGAAGCTTTCTCCCCAAC
>JANOXC010000046.1:0-14503 GCA_031418215.1 Bacteroidota bacterium | reverse complement strand
TGGGGTTGGCTGTAAATCAACCCGGTGATGAAGTCCAATTAACTAAGAATGATTCGGGTAAGCTTATCATTAAAAAAATTACAGGCGACGATGGAAAACTCTCGTTGAATGCAAAAAAAAATACGGTAAGCGTTTCTATTCATGCTTTCCTAAAAGAACATGGAATTAAACAAGGATTTGATATCATTCTAAATAAAAAAATGCCATTGGGAAGTGGATTGGGATCCAGTGCAGCGAGTGCAGTAGCCGGTGTATATGCTGCCAATATTTTGCTCGGCAATCATTTTAAAAAGGAGGACTTATTACCTTTTGCCATGGAAGGAGAGCGGATTGCCTGCGGATCAGCACATGCTGATAATGTTGCACCATGCTTATTAGGAGGAATAGTGTTGATTCGTTCCAATGAGCCGCTTGATATTATTTCGCTGCCTGTTCCTGCACAATTATATGTTACTGTTATTCATCCGCATATTGAAGTGTTGACAAAAGATTCACGTGCAATATTAAAGAATAAAATTCCATTGAAAGATGGTGTTCAACAATGGGCCAATACAGCTGCTTTTGTTGCAGGATTGTACGAAGAGGATTATCAATTAATAGGTCGTTCTGTTGCAGATTTAGCCGCTGAACCTTATCGAGCTCATTTGATTCCTGATTTTTATAAAGTGAAAAAAGCTGCTTTTGATAATGGTGCACTTGCCTGCAGCATCAGTGGATCGGGACCATCGGTATTTGCATTGAGTAAAGGGAAAGCAAAGTGCAGTCAAATTGCCAGTGCAATGAGTAAAGCTTTTGCATCCGCCGGCATTAAATCTGATAGTTTTATTTCTTCTGTAAATAATTCCGGTGTTAAAATAATATGAGATTTTATTCTACTAAGGATCCTTCCAAATTTTATTCCTTATCGGAAGCGGTATTAAAGGGACTGCCTGATGATAATGGATTATTTATGCCTGAATCAATTCCAAGGTTGAATGATGAGTTTATTATAAACCTGAAGAACTATTCATTTACCGACATTGCTTTTGAAGTTGCTAATGTTTTTTTAAGGGATGATCTTTCTCAAGCGGTAATCAGGAAAATTGTTGAAGCGGCCATCAATTTTGATGCTCCATTAATAAGGCTCGATGATAATAAATATATATTGGAACTTTTTCATGGCCCAACATTGGCGTTTAAGGATTTTGGTGCGCGTTTTATGGCGCAGCTAATGTCATACCTAATGCACGATCAGCAGAAAAAGATAACAATTTTAGTAGCTACATCAGGAGACACGGGGAGTGCGGTGGCTAATGGGTTCTTTAAAACAGCTGGAATTGATGTAATAATACTTTACCCTTCACAGAAGGTAAGTTTCCTGCAAGAGAAGCAATTGACAACTCTTGGTGAAAACATTACTGCATTAGAAATACAGGGAACATTTGATGATTGCCAACGTATGGTGAAGAGTGCTTTTCTAGATCAGGATTTAAAATCTCAATATAACCTGGCTTCTGCCAACAGTATCAATATTGCGCGATTGATTCCTCAGACATTCTATTATTTTGAGGCTTTCAAACAGTTGTCAAATAAAAATGATGTAGTGTTTTCTGTACCCAGCGGTAACTTTGGCAATTTAACAGCAGGGCTTATTGCCAAAAAAATGGGTTTGCCAATTTCACATTTTATTGCTTCTGTCAACAGTAATGATGTCTTTGCAAAGTATTTAGCAAGTGGTATCTATGACCCACATGCTTCTAAACAAACAATTTCCAATGCGATGGATGTAGGGAATCCAAGTAATTATGCCCGGATATTGGATATATACAATCAAAACATCAATTTAATCAGGAATGATATTAGCAGTTATACCTTTAATGATGAGCAAACGCTGGCCATAATGAAAGAAGTTTACCAATCCAATAAATATATACTCGACCCGCACGGTGCTGTTGGTTATCTTGGTTTAAGCGAATATCAAAGAAATAACAGCAATACGACTGGAGTAATTCTGGAAACGGCTCATCCGGCTAAATTTATAGATGTGGTTGAATCTAATCCCGGAATTAACGTAATTGTTCCCGGGGGACTGCAAGCATTAAGTGGTGCAGATAAAGTTGCTACTGTGCTTTCAAATTCTTATGAGGACTTTAAGGATTACCTTATAAAGCGGAAATAACTGACGGCAACAATGTTTTTCAATTATGCCGTTGAGCTTTTTTTAATTTCGATTGGATTTTGGCATTTGAAAACTGGATTATAGTAAGAACTTTTGATAAAAATTGTATTTTAAGAAGAATAAAGATTACGCTAGCATGGCAAGTGTTGACGGTGATAAGAATTGCATTAACATTGTAATTCCAAAACAATTTTTTTCTTATGATTTTTGTATCTTCTCTGTTCACACGGGTATTCCGTTGGCAAGTGCCTTCGTATATATTCCTAATTTCGATAGCTCTGTTGTTATTCTTACTGGTTAAGAATTACAAGGAAAAGTATGCTGATGAAATAAAAATTGGCAATCTATCCATGGCTCCCGTTCAAAATCATGAATCGACTGAAGTTTTCAGACTCCATGATAGCAAATTGACTAGCCCGTTACTTTTGACAGAGCACAATGAAATCTCTGCAGCAATGGCGCCAATTTCACAAAAGCTTTCTGAAATGGTCAATGATAATATTTCAAGAGGTAATTTGGAGAGTGCATCTATCTACCTAAGAAAAATGAATGAAGCATCATCAGTATCTATTAATGGTAACGAGGAATATAATCCGGGAAGCATGATGAAAATTCCAATCATGATGACCTGTTTGAAATTGTCTATTGCTGACCCATTATTGATGAATAAAAAAATACAGTTTGTATCACACAATATTAATTTGTCAACCGAGGCAGGAGCTCAGGATATTTTAGTACCTGGAAAAAGTTATACAGTTAAGGAGTTAATTGAATACATGATTATTGATTCAGATAATGAATCGATGGGCCTTTTATTCACTCTTTTAGGTCAGGATAAAATTGATAAAATTTTTACTGACCTTAATATTCATATTCCTGAAAGGACTGCAGATGCTTTTAACATGAATGTAAAAAGTTTCTCAAGGTTCTTAAGTGTGCTTTATAATGCAACCTATTTAGATGTAAAAAACTCTGAATGGGCGTTGACAATGCTAAGTAAAGTGAAGTACAATAAAGGGATCACCAGAACTTTGCCCAAACAAATTACAGTAGCACACAAGTATGGTGTTGAGTTCAATGGTAACACAAAGTTTTTAAGTGAATCAGCCATTGTTTATAACAATAGTGATCCCTATATGATTGTTGTAATGACAAAAGGAACCGATTATAATAAACAGTCTGAATTTATCAGTCAACTGTCTGATGTGGTTTTTAATAAAATGAATAATTAATTGTAAGTCAGTTTCACTAAGAAAGTGAATAGTCAAGTTTACGATTGATATAGAAAATAGATCTGTTTAGTTTATGTATGTTTTAATTTAGTGAGGATTGCAAATTTTAAAAAGGAGGGGCATTTTTTCGCTCCTCTTTTTTAATTTTAGAATTACCTATTTAAGTCATTAGCGGCTCAAATTTTAACCCGCTATTTTTAGCTTCAACATTTATTATTTAAACCCTTTGTATTGATGGGAGCTTCTATTTCGTAGCAGCATGGAAGAAATGACAAAGTTGTTTGTTGATTCCAAGGCCTTTTTTTAGTTTTTAATAAGCTTTACCTTTTGAAAAGGAGATATTACACTCATACTAAAGACTGATTTTGGGGTGGAATAGACCAGAATATGGCTAAAACCCTAGATAATACTTGCTTTGCACCAAATCATCTTGTATTTTTATCGCCCACTTAATTTTTTTTGATAAATTTCTAATTTAATTTTTTATGTTAGTTGGTATTCCTGTCGATAGATCAAAAGAGGCCAAGCCCAAACCATATAGGTATAAAGCTGTGGCTGTTGCACCCATTCCCACAGGAAGGGAAAAGCTTAAAATGCGTATCCTTATTTCAGCCGGTGTCATATTCATGGTCCAGTTTTTATGGTGGTTTTTTGATGATGTAAGCCATAAGGGAAATGAATTGTTATACTGGCTGCTTACCTCAGCTTTGATTTTCAAAATGCTTCGTTGGCTGCATGAATGGTATCATTACTTTTTCATTGGGGTGCCAATACAACCTGAAGTTAAAACAGTATGGACGGTAGATATGTTTACCACTAATTGTGCTGGTGAGCCGAAGGAAATGGTCAAATCGACATTATTGGCCATGAAGCAAGTCAATTACCCTCACAACACTTATTTATGCGACGAAGCTGATGATGAGGAGTTAAAAATTTTCTGTTCGGAAAATGGAATATATCACGTTACTCGTTTAATAAAAATTAATGCAAAGGCCGGTAATATCAATAATGCTTTGCAGGTGTCACATGGTCAAATATGTGTTATTCTTGATCCCGACCACGAACCTGTACCACAGTTTTTAGAAAGGATACTGCCTTATTTTGAAGATAAAAAGGTTGGTTTTGTTCAATGTGTTCAAGGATACAAAAATCAGAATGACAGTATAGTAGCAGCGGCAGCGGCAGAGCAAACCTATCATTTTTATGGCCCTCTTATGATGGGTATGCATACCCTGGGCACAGCACAAGCCATTGGCGCAAACTGTACATTCAGAAGAGCCGCGTTGGATTCAATTGGTGGACATGCTGCCGGGTTATCTGAGGATATGCATACTTCCATGCAGCTGCATGCCAAAGGATGGAAGAGTATATATATTCCGGAGATGCTGACCAAAGGTCTTGTTCCTTCCACGCTTTCATCTTTTTATAAGCAACAATTGAAATGGGCCAGGGGTACTTTTGAGTTGCTGTTTGTGACTTATCCCCGTTTATTCCGGAAATTCTCCTTCACGCAAAAAGTGCATTACTTCTTTCTCCCTTTGTATTATATGTTTGGATTTATTGCGCTGATAGATATTTTAATTCCGTCACTCTCCCTGCTTAAAAGCGACGTTCCCTGGAGGCTTGACATAAAGGAATTCGCACAGGTGTTCTTTCCATTATTCTTTATCACTTTATTAATAAGGATGTATGCACAAAAGTGGCTGATCGATAAAAAGGAGCGTGGTTTTCATATACTGGGAGGATTGTTACGTTTAGGAACCTGGTGGATTTTTATTACAGGCTTTTTTTGCACCATCATTAGGGTCAATATTCCTTACATACCAACTTCAAAAGAAGATGAACCGGAAAACGATTGGGTACAATCAATACCTAATATTGCATTAGCGGCATTTGGTTTTTTTGCCATTTGGTATGGACTTCAGTTAGACTGGACACCCTACAGTATTATAATGGCCACTTTTGCCGGGTTTAATTGTTTGCTTATTCTTACTATCGTAATGTTGGCGCAACAGAAACTCATTAACAGATTATTGAAAATTAGTGTGTTCAACAAATTGTCAAATTTTGCATTGCGGGCTAAAAAAATGATTTATGATAAATCGGTCATGATGTTAAGAAAAACCGCCTTTTCTGCCGGTGTAATATTACTGTTTTTAAGCCTCGTGAATGCAATGATTCCTCCAATAATCAATAAGTATAATAATACACTTTCCGATTTAGAGAAAAATTACGGCGGCTTTTATACAGGAATATATATGCCTGCAACCGACCGGCAAAATTCAATTGATGCCATCAATAAAGTGAGCAAGGATATCAATGCCAAGTTTGATATTGTATCTATATACCAGTCATGGGGTCCGCAAAGTGTTGATCATTTTCCTGCCGAATTATTATATAAAATCAGGAAGGCAGGATCAATACCCATGATTACGTGGGAGCCATACAGCCATAATTTTCCGGAATTCAAAGATGACAAAGGCCTTTCTGCTGACTGGCGGATATTTGATGCGATATTGAAAGGCAGATTTGATTCCTACATTACTGCTTACGCCAATAAAATTCGTGATTACGGTGAGCCAGTTATGATTCGTTTTGCCCATGAGATGGACAATCCAAGCTATCCCTGGTCATTTTACGGAGGTGGCAATACACCTGAGGAATTCGTATTGGCGCATCAATATGTCGTGAAGTATTTTAATAAGTTGGGAGCTACTAATGTTTGCTGGGTGTGGAATCCATGGGAGGAAGATAACCTTGAAAAATATTATCCGGGCGATGATTTTGTCGATTGGATTGGGGTGACAAATCTGAATTACGGACTGGCCAATTCCAATGGAAAATGGGTGGGTTTTGACGATTTGTATAAGCCATTTCATGAACGGCTCTTGAAATATAAAAAACCTGTAATGCTTTCAGAATTTGGCAGCACTGATTTTGGCGGCGACAGAAGTTTATGGATTAAAGATGCTTTTGAAAAAATAAAAACCAATTACAAGGAGATCAGATCAATAGTATTTTTCTACAGCGATGAAGATAAAAACTGGGGTGCTACAAAATGGCGTCCGCAGAATGGTGCCACTGTGATAAACTGGACTTTTCATGATGATAAAAAATCTGTACAAGTAATCAAGGAAGAATTAAGTACTGCACCTTTTAACACGAGACCTGATTTATCATCAACTGTAATTTGGCAAGACATCAGGAAAACAGGTTATACCTCAAAATTTGTTAAAGGCACTTATCCTGATTTTCGTTTAATCGTAGATGGAGGTGAATTTTACATCAAAGGAGTCGCTTACAATGTCAACCAGGATTGGCGAGATGGCAATGATCCGCTAACCAGAAAAAAACTAGAGAAAGATTTTTCACTGATTAAGGAAATGGGTGCAAATACCATCAGGAGATATGCTGCCGGTATTTATGATGAAAATGTGTTGAACGTAGCAGAGGAAAAAAAACTGAAAGTGTTATATGGATTTTGGTTTGAAAATGATAAAAACTACCTTACTGATTCAGCAAAACTCAAAGAATACGAGGAGGAAGTAATAGTTTCCGTAAAAAAATATAAGGATCATCCTGCAGTTTTAGGATGGACATTGGGCAATGAAGTTTGGGGATTGTTGAAGCATAATTATGGGCAACCCTATCTATCATTACTCAGGAAGCAGTACGCATTATTTATTGAAAAGCTTGCTCAGGAGATTCATATAATTGATCCCAGACATCCGGTATTTACTGTTGCTGAAAACACTAAACTACTACCCGGTGAAATAAATACTTATCGTCATCTTACACCTTCCGTTGATGTAGTTGGTGTGAATTCTTATTACGAAGATCAAATCAGCATCTTGCCCAATATTCAATATTTGTTTGACACCCTCAGACCATACATTGTTTCTGAATATGGCCCACATGGTTATTGGGACAGCTATTTCTCGAAGTACAATGAGAATGGCAGAGTGATGGAGAATTCCGGCGAAGAGAAAGCCAGCTTATATGCCAGGAGATGGGATCAATATATTGAGGCAAAAAAAGGAATGAATGTAGGAGGTGTTGCATATACATGGCAGGACAGACTGGAAGGCACGGCAACATGGTTTGGCCTATCCGACAGCAAAGGAAGACTTAAGCCGACTTATTATGCATTAAAAGATGCCTGGACCGGAACGAAAAACGCCTTTCCTATTAAAGATGTATATATATATGCACCACCGGGCAAAATAATTCCGGGACAGGAAGCAACATTTTATGCCGTTACTGAAAATGTAATATCATCCGGTTTGAAATATGAGTGGAAGCTTTGTAAAGATGACATCATTGATCTTAAAACAACGATGACAGAAGAGGAGGAAGGCAAACGTGTTTCATTTACAATTCCGGCTACAGAATCAGGGCTACGATTATATCTTTATGTTACCGATCTGGAAGGTAAAACTGTTAATACAGCTTCCTTGCCAATGCTTAAATAGTGATGAGAAGAAAATACCTGTTGCTGTTTATCTTGCTGATAATTGCTTTCAGGGTATTTGCCTTTGATAGTATTCCTGTTTCTTTTGTTAAACAGGATTTTCATTATAAAACAGATTATGCTTCTGAAGTTTACCTGGTTTGGATGGTAAACGACTGGCAACTTCCAGCCATTGATGAAATACCTAAAAACGCTTTCATCAGGAATGGCATGGTTTATTCATTAATGGAGGCACATGATGACTCGTTTTATGTTTCATTGGCTGTTAAAGAAAATACACTTATTCACTTTTATTTCCTGCTTTCAAAAGACAAATCAAATAAACCATCTGAAAATTGGGACACCTATTATAATTCAAATTATTCTTTAATTGTAAAAAAAGGAAGCATTCCCAGGAGTATCAACAGCATTTATTATGAAAGAGATAAATGGAGTTATGATATTTTTGATAAAGGCTGGATTTTTGGTATTACCGGGTTTTTAATATTGCTTGGTTCTTTGTTTTTTTATAAAAAGAATTTCAGGGCATTGGAATTTCCATATTTATTTATTGGATACTTATTGGTTGCATTCGTCATAATGATTTTCATTCGGATGCAGATGAATGCAATATCTTCTTCAAAGTATTTGATATTTGGTTCTTCTTACTATGATTTTTTATTTTTAATAGGATTTTTCATTGTTGTTTACGTCTTAACTTTTTTCATTAAGCAAAGGAAATTTAAAAATATTTTCTTTGGATTCAACCTTTTCTTAATTATTATATTCGTTATCACTTCGCTATGCAATATTGAGGTTGTAAGGAAGCTTGGCAGGCCGTTGAATTATCAATGGTTTTATTATTCAGACTTTTTACAAAGTGTAGATGCAAAAAGTTCACTTCGTGCAGGCATAACGCCCCAGTTCCTAAAGGGATTTATTTTTATTTTAATCGGGTTGATTACATCAGGGATTGGCTTTGCTTTGATTATCTATTCCAATAAAAATTCAACATCATTAAAAAAGTTAATTATTGCTTCGATACTTGTTTTTGGCATTGTTGGATTTGTGCAGAGCAGCAATAGTAAATTAGTGAAAAAGAAAATTGAAAACCCCGTAGTATCATTTGTGTCTTCATGGTTGACTAAGGGTGATATACCGGAATTGTTTACAATGAATATTTCCGATGAGAATAAAAATTATGTAAAGAAGTTGCATTCACGCTCTGTCGAAAACAATTCATCCGGTTTTCCCTCTATAAAGCATATTGTGGTTTTTGTTTTTGAATCAACACCGGCTGAATATATTAATATATATAATAATAAATTTAATGTTACGCCGAATATCAGGAAGTGGCAAGAGAAGAGTAGGGTTTATAAAAATATGTATGCCCATATTCCATCAACACCAAATTCATTGTTTTCCCTGGTTTCAGGGGTTTACCCACCCATCAGCTACCGTTCAGTACTGGTAGAAAAGCCGGATTTTCCTGTAACGTCTGTTGCAACACTTCTTAGGGAAAATGGATGGAAGAGTTGTGTGTATTCGGCTGCTGACCTGGGTTTCACTAATATGCATGGGTTTTTATACCAGCAGGGATTTGATACCATCCTCGATTCAAGAAAAATAAAATGTGATGAGCAGGAGTTTCTTATTTACTATGACGGATTGCATGGGGTTGATGATAAATGTCTTGTAACAGATTTTTCATCATGGCTAATTTCCCGAAAGAATGGAAAAACATTTTCAATTGTATGGACAATGCAAACGCATTATCCATACACCTTTAGTGATAAAGAAATTGAATTTGTGAATGACAACCCTGATTTTAACAAGTATTTAAATGCATTGCACCATGGTGATGAAGCTTTCGGTAATTTGATGGATAACATAAAAAATGCAGGAATTTCTAATGAAACCCTGGTAATAGTTGTTGGTGACCACGGGGAAGCTTTCGGTCGCCATAATCAGTATACACATGCCTCTTTCCTTTATGAGGAAAATATCCATGTTCCCTGCATTCTTATTAACCCTGTTTTGTTTAAAGGTGAAAGCGATGAACGATTATGCAGCCTGATTGATATTCCAGCAACAATAGCCGGTATAACCGGGAATGCAATTCCTGAAGATTGGCAGGGACGCAGCTTATTTGATCCAATCTCAAAAAACCAGGTATTCGCCTTTAATCCATATTCTGATTTTCTGTTTTCAACAAGAAAGGATAATTGGAAACTTATTTATAATGCCAGTACTAATACATTTGAATTATATGATCTCTCAATAGATCCGGAGGAAAAGTATAATGTGGCAAAAGATCATCCTGAATTGGTCGCCGCTGAGTTTAAACATATTGCTGCCTGGGTTCAGTATCAAAATGGTAAAATGAAAAACTGGCTTAAGTAGCTTTTTGCTTTTTTCACATTTATTGTCGGTATATGATCCCGGATCTTATGTTGTAAATTTATTCATTGTTCAATGGTCCAACCAATGAAATAGTGCTGATTTTATGACTTGCGACATAAATTCACAGCTTTGGTTATGATTTGTGTCATGCCATTAGATTCCTTGGCAGGAAGGTTTTATTTTTATCCTCTGAAAATTTTTCTAGACTTACTTAACATCAAATAAAACAGTAAATTCGTATATGTTTTGTTCTTTTTCTACTAACTCTTTTTTTATCTCTTAAAACTAAAATCTCAACTATATGAAAACCTACGATGAGAAACACATTAAAAACATTGCGCTGATTGGCGCTGCGAAAAGCGGCAAGACCACCCTTGCCGAGACAATGATGTTTGAAGCCGGTCTGATCAACCGAAGAGGAACAATCGAAGATAAAAATACTGTTTCTGATTATCATGAAATTGAACATGAAAGATTGGGTTCTGTTTATGCCACAGCATTGCATACGGAATGGCATGACTATAAAATAAATATTATCGATACGCCGGGACTTGATGATTTCATTGGTGAAGTGATATCATCCATCAGGGTATGCGATACTGCTGTCATTTTACTGAATGCCCAGCATGGTGTTGAAGTAGGTACGGAATTGTTATGGAATTACGTTGACAAATACAATAAGCCAACTATTTTAGCAGTAAACCAATTGGATCATGAGTTGGCCAATTTTAATGAAACAATTGAACAGGCGAAACGGTTTTTTGGAAATGCTGTTACCGTTATGCAATATCCTGTAAATGCAGGTCCGGGGTTCGATAGTATTATTGATTTGCTAAAAATGACACTTTATAAATTTCCTGCAGGAGGAGGTAAACCTCAAAAACTTCCCATCCCTGACAGTGAGATGGAGCGCGCAAAACGAATGCACAATGAATTAGTTGAGAAAGCGGCTGAGAATGATGAAAAACTAATGGAATTGTATTTTGAAAAAGGAAATCTTGATGAAGACGAATTGCGCCAGGGTTTGAATCTTGGGATGATGAAACATCAGGTCTTCCCGGTTTTTTGTTTATCAGCCAAAAAAGATATGGGCAGTGGCCGTTTGATGGGTTTCATTGACAATGTAGCACCTTCAGCAGTGGATGCACCGGCAGAAATAATGGAAGATGGCACAGAAATTAAATGTGATCCTTCCGGTCCGGCAAGAATTTTTGTTTTTAAAACATTGATAGAACCACATCTTGGTAAACTGTCTTTTTTTAAGGTCATGTCAGGTGAGTTATCTGTCGGTATTGATATGATGAATGAGAAAACAAATACATCAGAACGCATTGGGCAATTATTCATTATGGATGGGAAAAACCGTAATTCAGTAGATAAGTTAAAAGCCGGTGATATTGGCTCTACATTGAAGTTGAAAAACACTTCTACTAATCATACATTAAATGGAAAGGGAGCAAAGGGAAATGTGGATCCTATTCACTTTCCTGAGCCGAAATTAAGGACGGCAATTGTTGCGAAGAGCAAAAATGATGATGAAAAAATTGGTGAGGTCTTACAAGAAATTCATGCAGAGGACCCTACCATTATTGTGAATTATGACAGGGAATTAAAGCAGTTGATTTTGCATGGACAAGGGGAGTTGCATTTATCGGTCACAAAATGGAGGATTCAGCATATATATAAACTGGAAGTTGATTTTATCAAACCCCGTATACCGTATCGTGAAACAATTCAAAGACCTGCTTTGGCTTCTTATAAGCATAAGAAACAATCAGGCGGTGCCGGTCAGTTTGGGGAAGTGTTTATGAAAATTGAACCTTATTTTGAAGGAATGCCGCCATTAAAAGAATACCCCGTAAGAGATACGGATGTAACCGACTTGCCTTGGGGCGGCAAACTTGTTTTTAATAATTGTATTACCGGCGGTGTAATAGATACCCGTTTCATTCCATCAATTATTAAGGGAGTGATGGAAAAGTTGTATGAAGGTCCGCTTACCGGATCTTATGTACGCGATGTGCGTGTGAGTGTGTATGATGGAAAGATGCATCCTGTTGATAGCAATGACTTATCTTTCAAGATCGCCGGGATGATGGCCTTTAAAGATGCATTTATGCATGCCGAACCACAATTGTTGGAGCCGATATACGAGGTAGAAACGGAGTTGCCGGAAGCCATGATGGGAGAGGTAATGAGTGAGTTGCAAACAAGAAGAAGTATGATTATGGGAATGGAGGCAAGAGGTACCACACAGGTGATTAAAGCAAAGACCCCATTGGCAGAGTTAGATAAATACAATCAGTCGCTAAGGAGTATCACGCAAGGGCGCGGGCGTGTAAATATTAAGTTTAGTGAATATGCACCGGTTCCTGTTGATGTGCAAAAGAAGTTGAGTGAAGAATATAAGAAGCTGGAAGTGGATAATCATCATTGAATATTTAAAATTGAAGATTGAAGATTGGCATTAGAGGTGAAGTTTGTATTTTTACCTAAAATAAAAACTCAACCGCCATGAAGCAAAAGTCTACTCTCTTTTTCTTTTTTGCCTTAATTTTCACATTCCATATTGTTGAAGCGCAGGTATATCCTTATGCTGAGAATTTCAACAGTATGGCTACTTTTACCAATCCTTCCGGCTGGACCAGTACAATTCCGGGATTCCAGATATATTCTAACCATGGTGTAGGAGCAACCAATGGAATGACAAAGCAAATGACCACTTTAGGCGCAGCTGCTGATTCTGTAATCAGTCCTTTGGTTGGACCTTTAACAGCCATTTCACAATTATCTTTTGACTACCGCATTATGGAAACCAATCTTTATCCTGCCTTCTCTCATGCTTTGACAGCCGGAGAGAAAATAGAATTTTATGCCGTAAGCGGACCATTAACCCTTTTAGTAAGTACAATTGATATGTCTAATCACAGTACTTCTACTTCATGGGCAACCATTAATATTCCGATAGGAAGTCTTGCCGGCAATAGTGGTAATTTAATGATTAAAGTTACCCGAACAAACAGTGATTTTTTTGCAGATTTTGATAATTTTTCTGTGTCAGATGTTTCTGTAATTGGGGAAGTTACAAATCGGAAAAATCAAGCTTTTGTATATCCCAATCCATCCGCTAATAGTACAGTTCTGAAGTTAAAAGGCGTGGAAACAGGGAAATATAGCTGTAAACTGATTTCGTCGTCATCGTCAATTGTTTTAGAACAGGAGCTAATTAAGACATCAGATGATGATGTTTCATTAAAAACAGGCCTTTTGAGTGAAGGCATTTACCTGCTTCAATTAACCGGTGTTCGTAATAACTATTTGTTAAAGTTTGTTGTAAAGGACTGACAACTCTATCTTCGTGCCGCTAAAATAAAATATATGCAATCATTGCTTCCTGATAACAGAACACGATTAATTACCGGCCTGCTTCTGCTTGCTGCTTTATCACGCCTTTTACCACACCCTGATAACTTTGCGCCTATTGGGGCAATAGCCTTATTTGGTGGATGCTATATCAAGAATAAACGTCTGGCTTTTTTCATTCCAATGGCAATTATGTTCTTCACTGATTTAATGATTCAAATCTTTTACAGCAACGGGTTTCACCCGATAATGCTTTGGGTTTATGCCAGTTTTGCCATCATTACCTGTCTGGGATTTTTTCTACGTGGCAGGGAACAGCGCCAAACAATTATGGTAGCGTCATTAACCGGATCCATTATTTTCTTTGTGGTAACTAATTTTGGACAGTGGGCTACCGGATATTATGGTTTTGAAAATGGTTCACTCACCAGATGTTTTGTTGAGGCCATTCCGTTTTTCCGTGGGACGATCATGGGGGATTTGTTTTATAACCTCGTCCTTTTTGGCGTTTTTGCTCTGATAAAGGCGTATTATCCTTCTGTAACACAGGCAACCGATCAAAAAAGGATTTGAAGCCATTTCTTTTTTTATAGAAGTCACTTGAAAATAAATCGTTTATTTTTAATTTCTCAGTTTAACAATTGAGCTATATATCTTTAACTACTATATCAACAATAAATAAACAATACCAAAAAATGTCAACTATCATTAAGATAAAAAATAATGGCTCAATAAGGGTCGAAGGAGATTTTAAAGTGTTTGATGCCAATGATAATGAATATAATCTGAACGGCCGTCAAGCTATATCGTTATGTCGTTGCGGATTTTCTAAAAACAAACCGTTTTGTGATGGTTCTCACAAAGAGAATTTTTCACATGAAGCAATTGCTTTTGATT
>JANOXC010000045.1:0-17204 GCA_031418215.1 Bacteroidota bacterium | reverse complement strand
TGTTGGGTGCCGGGAACCGACCATGCTTCCATTGCAACAGAAGCCAAAGTTGTTGCCATGCTTCGTGAAAAAGGCATCAATAAATCGGACCTTTCCCGTGACGAGTTCATGAAATATGCATGGGAATGGAAAGAAAAATATGGCGGTATAATACTTGATCAGCTAAAAAAACTGGGTGCATCCTGCGATTGGGACAGAACAAGTTTCACTATGGATGAAGGTTATTACAATGATGTTGTAAACGTCTTTATCGACCTCTATAATAAAGGATATATATATCGCGGGATGCGTATGGTTAACTGGGATCCCTCAGCGAAGACAGCTTTAAGCGATGAAGAAGTTATTTTTAAAGAAACGCATTCTAAGCTTGTTTACGTAAAATATAAAGTTGAAGGACAGACAGGATCAAGGAAAGAAAAAGATTACCTCGTTGTTGCAACTGTGAGGCCTGAAACAATAATGGGTGATGTTGCCGTTGCCGTTCATCCAGAAGATGAAAGGTATAAACATCTACATGGCAAAATGGTAATAGTGCCGCTAGTAAACCGCGCTGTTCCAGTTATTACCGACACTGCCATTGACAGAGAATTTGGAACAGGATGCCTTAAAGTTACTCCTGCACATGACGGTGTTGATTATGAAATTGGCTTACGACATCAGTTACCTGTGATTGACACCCTCAATGAAGATGGAACAATTTCTGAAGCAGGACAAGTTTTCGTTGGGCTTGATCGGTTTGTTGCTCGTAATAAAGCGATCAAACAATTGGAAGAAGAAGGATTAATTGAAAAATCAGAAGACTATACACACCAGGTTGGGCACAGTGAGCGAACCAATGCTGTGATTGAACCACGGTTGTCGATGCAATGGTATTTAAAGATGCAGGACATCAGTAAGCCTGCATTGGATGCGGTACTGAATGGTGAAGTAAATTTAATTCCGGCAAAGTTTATCAATACCTACAAGCACTGGATGGAAAATGTTCGCGACTGGTGTTTGAGCCGACAATTGTGGTGGGGACATCGAATTCCGGCATGGTATGATGAGAAAGGAAATTTTGTTGTTGCTGAATCAATGTCAGCAGCTAAAGAAATATTCAAGAAAAAATTTCCCGATTCAAATGCTGAAGCCATCAAACAGGATGAAGATGTTTTAGACACCTGGGCTTCCTCGTGGTTATGGCCCATCAGTGTTTTCGATGGTTATCGAAATCCTGATAATGCTGAAATCAACTATTATTATCCAACCAATGACCTCGTAACGGCTCCTGAAATATTATTTTTCTGGGTTGCACGAATGATCATTGCAGGTTATGAATACCGTTCAGAAAAACCATTTACAAATGTTTATCTAACAGGTATTGTAAGAGATAAGCAAGGCAGGAAAATGTCCAAGTCGTTGGGTAACTCTCCTGAACCACTAGAATTAATTAAGCAATACGGTGCTGATGGAGTTCGTGTAGGGATGTTATTGTGTTCGCCTGCAGGCAATGATCTGTTATTTGATGAATCTTATTGTTCACAAGGAAGGAATTTCTCCAATAAAATATGGAATGCATTCAGGTTGATTAAAGGTTGGGAAGTTGATGCTTCCATTGCACAGCCGTCTTCCAGCAAGGCTGCCGTTAATTGGCTTGAAATACGCATCAGCGAACAGTTACTTATCATCAATGATCATTATGCAAAGTACAGGATCAGTGATGCTTTGATGGCATCCTATAAACTGATATGGGATGATTTCTGTTCGTGGTACCTGGAAATTATTAAGCCGGAATATATAGATGGGCAATCAGCTCCTATTGATAAAAGCACTTATGAATCTACCTTAAAGTTTTTTGAACAACTACTTAAAGTGCTTCACCCTTTCATGCCTTTTATAACTGAAGAACTATGGCATGCAGTGAATGACAGAAAAGAAGGAGATGACATTATCATATCATCCTGGCCTGCCACCGTTGCAATTGACGCAAAGCTGCTGGCGCAATTTGAATTGGCTCAATCAGTTATTACAGAAGTCAGGAATTACAGAAAACAAAAAAACATTTCCCCTAAAGAAGCACTTGAATTAGTATTAAAAACAACAATTAATGAATCTGCTGCAACAGTAGAAGTTGAGAGTATCATTTGCAAGCTGGCGAACCTTTCCTCAATAAAATATATATCGGGTGATAAGCCGGCCAACAGCAGTGCATTCATGGTTGGCATGTTGGAGTGTTTTATTCCTTTCAGTGATTCCATTGATAAGCAAGCTGAACGTGAGCGACTGGAAAAAGAACTGGAGTATGCACGTGGATTTCTTCAATCAGTAATGGTTAAATTAGGCAATCAAAAATTTATGGCCAATGCAAAGCCTGAAGTTGTTGCCAGTGAAACCAAGAAAATGAATGATGCAGAATTAAAGATCAAGTCAATAACAGAAGCATTGACCAGTCTTTGAGTTAATATTAAAATACTATGATCAGTCAGCGACAACTTTTTTTAAGACACGTTGCGCAAACAAGCTCCAGTCCGTTGATGCTTGAAATTGTAAATGCGAATGGCATCACGCTGACAGACATTCATGGCAAAAGCTATATTGATCTGATTTCCGGAATTTCCGTCAGCAACATTGGGCATTGCCATCCTAATGTTGTAGCAGCCATTAAGCAACAAGTTGATAATTACATGCACCTCATGGTTTACGGGGAATATGTTCAATCACCACAAGTGCAACTTGCCAGTTTACTAGCGGCTCAAACACTGGGAATTGACAGTTATTATTTTGTAAATTCAGGGTCGGAAGCTATTGAAGGATGTATAAAACTGGCACGCCGGTATACCTCACGTAAGAAAATATTTGCATTTAAAAACGCATATCATGGAGGTACAACGGGTGCATTGAGTTTAATGAATCCAAATGAAATGACGGAGCCGTTTATGCCTTTGCTTCCTGAGGTGGAATTCCTGGATTTCAATTCTATTGAAGATCTTAATAAAATTGATACTAATACAGCAGGCGTTTTTCTGGAAGTAATACAGGGCGAGGCGGGTGCAATACCCGGTCATCCTGATTTTTTAAAGCAACTGCAGCTAAAATGCCGTGCTACAGGTGCTTTACTCATTGCAGATGAGATACAAACAGGATATGGCAGGACGGGCTCCTTATTTGCCTTCATGAAGCATTCATTACAGCCTGATATCATTGCATTGGCAAAAGGAATGGGTGGTGGTATGCCACTTGGAGCATTCGGAGCCTCATTAAAAATTATGCAATCCCTTTCACATGACCCGGCACTTGGCCACATTACCACCTTTGGCGGAAATGCTGTTTGTTGTGCTGCCGGTGTTGCAACACTAGAAACATTATTGAATTCACAATTGCTGATTACAGTAAAAGAAAAAGAATTAATTATCAGAAGTAAGCTACAACATAAAGCAATTTCAAACATCACAGGCGAAGGTTTGTTACTTGGGGTACAATTTGAATCAGCAGCCATCAATCAACTGATTATTAGCCGGTGTATTGAGAACGGTATTATTACCGATTGGTTCCTCTTTGCTCCCGATAAAATGCGCATTGCACCTCCCCTTACGATCAGTAATGATGAGTTGTCTATTGCCTGCGATTTGATATTGAATAGTATAGATGAGGTTTACATCCTACGCTAAAAAGCTTCGGATGTTGAAGGTTTTGACATCCTACGCTAAAATAGCTACGGATGTTAAAAGGTTTAAAGTTTTGAGTTTAAGGTTTAAATTTCAAATGGGTCGAGTTTTTAAAAAAAAATATTTAACACCTACACTAAAGAACTCTATTTGTAGTTAACTTTTAAAGCAAGTTTACAATTAAAAAACAAAAAAAATGAATGTACTAATTGTTGAAGACGAGAAAAGCTTATCACACGAGTTGGAAATTTATCTTACGAAACAAAATTTTCATTGTGATGTAGCATTTTCAGGAAAAATTGCTGCTGAGAAAATCCATGTGAACAGTTATGATTTCATTTTACTGGATTTAGGCTTACCGGATATGGATGGTATGGAAGTGCTAAAGGATGCCAGAAAATCTAATGTAGAAGCCGCTTTTATAGTTCTTACTGCCCGCAGTGAAGTGGAAGATAAAATTAAAGGATTGGATCATGGTGCTGATGATTACATAGCTAAACCATTTTCACTTGCAGAACTTCATTCAAGGATGCAGGCTATTTTAAGAAGAAAACATGGCTTAAAAAATAATACCATGCATGTACATGATTTTATTATTGATATTCAAAACAGAACTGTTCATTGTAAGGATATCCTTATTAACTTAACCAAAAAAGAATTTGACCTTTTTCATTATTTGGCATTGCATAAAAACCGTGTATTAACCAGGATGCAGCTTACAGAGCATATATGGGGAGATGTACTGGAGGATGATTATGAATCCAATTACATTGATGTGCATGTTAAAAATCTTAGAAAAAAACTGACTGCCCAGGCTCCCATTGATTGGTTTGAAACAGTTAGAGGTATAGGGTATAAAATCACCAGTTAGTTTACCTTTGCGATAATCATATTTTCCGAAAGCATTTGAAACTACAGGTAAAATTCGCCATTTACAACGCACTTTCCAAGGCACTGATTGTGCTGGCTTTTGGTGCTATACTTCCAATCATCGTTGAAAAGATCGTTTATAATCACATTGACAAACGATTAAGAGCAAGGAGTGAGAAGGTTTTAAAGATCATTCAACTGGGTGGCATTAATGATATCATCAGGGATCAGGATTGCAGTTTTGAAAGTTACAATATTTTTAAAGAGGAATTTGTATCCATCCGTCCGATTTTAAAAACAGAATACAACCCCGGTATAGTTATCGTTAACGAAAAATGGAATATTGAAGGTGAAAATCTTAGTCACCGTATCATCAGGCAGCCATTCAACTATGACAATCAGATGTACCAACTTAACATTGGTGAAGGATTAGGGACAGTTGATCAATTAAAAAAAACAATCAGTAAATTCTCTTTATGGGCGATGATCGTTGTAATTATCATCAGTGTTTTCGTTGATCTTGGATTTGTACGGTTATTACTAAAACCATTTTATAAAATTATTGAAACAAAACTTAAGCCTGTCCCCAGCCCGGTTAATTTTAATACCACCCCCGTAAAAGGAACTACTTATGAATTTGTGCATCTTGATCAGAACATCAATAACATGATGCACAAAATAAAAGATGCATTCCTTGTTGAAAAAGAATTTATTGCCAATGTTTCCCACGAATTACAAACGCCAATAAGTATTGTTCAAAACAGACTGGAGAATATTATTGTAGATGGAAAAGTACCCGATGAAGTTGCAGTAAAATTGATTGACTCACAACGAACGCTTGGACGAATGAGTAAAATCATTAAAGCGCTATTGCTGATCTCAAGAATTGAAAACGATCAATATATAAAAGAAGAAACGGTAAAAGCATGTGAGTTACTTAATGAAGTAATTGCAGAAATTGAGGACCGCCTGCATGAAAAAAACATTACCATCAGCACGCATTTTGAGTCAGATTTTGAAATCAATCCTTCTAACCGCACACTATTGTTTACCATGTTTTTCAACATCATCAACAATGCCATTAAATATAATAAAGACGGGGGAAATATTATTATCAATACAAAGGTTCGTGATGGTGCAAAAATCATTGAAATAAAAGATTCAGGAATTGGTATTGATCCCAACCAGATTGACATCATTTTTGATCGGTTTAAACGTGTTAATGCGAATATCAGTGATGGCTATGGTCTTGGACTAACCATTGTAAAATCCATTGCAAATTTTCATGGAATGACAATAAGTGTGACTTCTGAGATCGATAAAGGCACTACTTTTATCGTTAGCTGTTAACGTTCAATATTGCTTAATAGAAAGCAACACCAAGGTGCAAGCTTCCACTGATTCAATCCCAGCATCAGTCAACTTTTTCTCCAAACCAGGATTTTCTGTTCCAGGATTAAAAATTACTCTCAATGGTTTTAATGAAATAATATATTCGTAGTATTCCGTTTGGCGCTCCGGATTAATATATAAAGTAACCGTATCAACATCATTAAATAATGGATGACCCGTTTCAATTATTACATCTCCTATCGTTCCCTGCCTAAGTCCTATTGCAAGTACCGGATGATTATATTGACGTAAACGAAGAATAGCGAGATTTGAATAACGTTGAGGATTCAATGAGGCGCCAATCACAAGTGTTTTTTTCATCAGGCTTCCAGGTAATTTAAATCTTTTGCAAATGTCTCTCCGATATTCATCACGGCAATCACCGCCAAAATAATACAAACAGTGCCTACAGCCAAAGCGCTGTACACACTTCCGAATGTGGGCTCAAAATATTTAAAACTTAAAGTAATTGGAACAACAGCTCCTCTTACAAAGTTGGGAACGGTAGTCGTTACTGTAGAGCGAATATTGGTGCCAAACTGCTCCGCCGCAATGGTAACAAACAATGCCCAATACCCTGTTGCTGCACCCAACAAGAAACAAAGTAGATTAAACGAAAACAATGAAAGTCCTGTTGTAAATAAAAATAGGACAATCAACAAATAACAAGAAATTAAATATGCCAATACTACCTTCCTCCTACTTCGGAAAAGCTGGCTAGATAAACCACAAATGAGATCACCTATTGAAAGACCAATATAAGCAAACATTATTGACGTACCAATCACGATGGTGCCATTCACTTTATTGATAGCTCCAAACTTACTGCTTAGTGCAATCAGGACACCTATTACAAACCATATCGGCAATCCAATCATTATACAGTATATATATTTTACCAATCGTTTCCGACTAGTAAAAAGATCTCTCAGCCTCCCCGTCTTAACTTTTGAATCTTTTAATTGACTGAACATCCCGCTTTCATAAATTCCTACTCTTAATGCAAGCAATAACAATCCCATACCACCACCCACAAAATAGGCAATCTGCCAAGTAAACTCACTGCCAATTAATGCGGCTAATACAGCACCCAAAGCACCAAACGTAACAATCAACATTGTACCATATCCACGATGCTCTTTACTCATTGTTTCACTTACGAGTGTAATGCCAGCTCCTAATTCACCTGCTAAACCCACGCCTGCAATAAATCGCACCAAAGCATATGTAGAAACATCTGTAACAAAGCCATTGGCAATATTGGCGAGCGAATACATTAGAATGGAGCCAAACAACACCTTTACCCTACCCTTTTTATCGCCTAATATTCCCCAACAAATACCACCAATCAACATTCCTGTCATTTGCCAGTTAAAGAGCGAAATACCAGTTCTTTCCAATTCTTCACCAGTCAATCCCAAAGAAGCAAGGCTTGCATTTTTAACGACATTAAATAATATTAAATCGTATATATCCACAAAATAGCCCAGCGCTGCTACAATTACAATAATATTAAATGGATTGCGAGTTTGGTGGTGTTGCCGGTTCATATAAATTTCTGCAAAATTAAATTACTTCATTGATTAAATAAACTTGTGCGCCAGACGGAGGAATTACAATTTCCAATTCATTACTAAGTAGTTTATCATTCCCGGAACTATTTGCACTTAAAATTGCCCCTGATAATAATTCTTTGAATTCATAAATAGCCGTCAAACTTCCATACATCGAGTGCCATTTATCTAAATCAGTATTAAAACCAATTTTGAAATAATGCGTCCTACTAAAATTTACAATAATCAGCAATCTTTGTTTCGTTGTAAAACGATAAAATGCAAAAATGTATTTTGAATTTGCAGTTGTATCCTCCATCGCTTTAATATCCGCATCAGCATACAACATGTTACCATCAGTGATAGCCTCCTGACTATTTAATAAGGTCAATAATTTTTGGTAATAATTTCTTAAAGTCTTTTGTGAATTACTTAACTGTCCACCATCAAAAGATCCATTATTCATCCATTTTTGATGTTCCGGTGCATTCCAATAATCATAAATAGTGGTTCGTCCATTGCCTCCGCCAAAACCTGCAGGAATATCTGCTGTTTCACCAACTTCCTGACCAAAATATATCATTACAGGTCCTTTGGAAATAGTACTCAATAAGGCCATTGCAGGAATGCCGGCCCAAGGATTTTTTGCAAACTTCTGGGAAGCAATTCGCACTTCGTCATGATTCTCCAAAAAGTATAGCATATGATCACTGAAAGAAATTGTGTTGCTGACAGGGCTATATATTTCATCAGCATTCACTTCTTCTTTCACAACTGCCACCAGCTTATCATATAATCCTGCTTTATCATATAAATAATCAAACCTCCCACTATATATATAATCAGCATATTGTTCGGGCTGATAAATTTCACCAATAAAAAAAACATCCTTATAAACCGCTTTAACTTGCGGAATGATCCAACTCCAGAATTCAACAGGCACCATTTCAGCCATATCGCACCTAAAACCATCTATGCCCTTCCCTGCCCAAAAGAATAATATTTCTCTAAAATAGATCCATGTCTTTGGAATAGGATTAAAATATTTAGTGTTCACATTGAAAATATTTACTCCGAAATTCAATTTAACTGTTTCAAACCAATCGTTGGTTGAAGGAGCAGCAGACAACACATTGTTACCAGTGACTTTTGCAGGCCACTCAACATGTGTTTTTGAATACGCGGGGATGTCAATTATGCCTAAGGGATAATAGTCAGCAGGTGGAGAAAAAGTTGTATTATTTAAATAGTAAAAGTTATTTTGCGGATCAAAATCCTTATTGCTATCATCCTCCGAACCAAAAAAATTCATTTTCCCTTCAACACATTCCGTATGATAACCACGTGCCACATGATTTGGAATAAAGTCAATAATGGCCTTCATTTCCATTGCATGCGTCCGCTTAATAAGCTCTTCAAATTCCTTCATTCTATACGTTACATCAACTGCTAACTCGGGACTAACATCAAAATAATCCTTAATTGCAAAAGGAGAACCTGCTCTACCCTTAACTAATCGCCAGTCATCAGGCTGAATATTGTATGCGGTAAAATCCGACATGGTTGCATGCTCCAGAATCCCAGTATACCAAACATGTGTAATACCTAAAGCTTTTAATTCCTCCAGTGCTTTTAAAGTAATTTCATTAAACTTACCTGTTCCATTTTCAGCAATGGTCCCATTCAAAACAGGATTCGTGTTTTTATTGCTGAACAGCCTTACGAGCAATTGGTAAATAACCATCTTCTTCCCTATCATAATCCGGTATTGGCCGTTGTCCGTTTATATATAATTCCATTCCAATTAAAATAAAGAAAAATACAAGGTCCCAACACTTCTCTTCGAGACACAAAAAAATGCTTCATGCAATTCAATTTAAAAAGATTATCAAAATAAACCTTGTTATTCCTGCTCATAAAATTAATATCAACTACGTAAAAATAGGGTAAATGAATCAAATTATTGGGTAAAGTTTTAGAATTCATTAGGTGAGATAAATTTCGCCCTCCTTATGGTAATAAATGAATCAAGTAATAAGAACACTAATTAAAAAGTAAAATATAAATAGTTATTTTCACACTTTCAATATAACTTTGTAAGCACTAATCTAAACCTCCAGTTGTAAAAACTGATGGCTCTAAAATCAGAAGTAAAAATTAACGAATCGCTGACACTCTATGCTGATCAGGGAGCAGGACAACTTTACCTTAAGTTAATATCCGGACAAAGCACTGAGGCTAAATTATCTGTTATTGATATGGCTGGTCATACCAAGCTGGAGCGAAAAATTCCAACAAATCAATTGACATTTATTCCGCTCAACGATATTGATGAAGGCATTTATATTGCACAAGTAGAGTACGAGAATAACATTCTCACTGAAAAATTCAGGTTCTAAAAAATATTTCTCAATTAAGATTTATCCGTTTCTTTTAAAACAATCAATTTATTTTCGAAGGCCGATAAATTCGTTTTCAATATATCAATAAAAGCGCTTCCGAATTGTAAATAGAACGGGATAAAATTCAGGTGCCTTTCCTGAAATACAGTTTCAGGAAAAACTTTGTCCTTCAGATTTTTAAGCTGTGTTATTGCTGTTTCATGTTTCCGTTTCACGGCAGCTGTTGTTTTCTTATTCAACAACTCGAGGGCATTTAATGTCTTTTGATATTCAGCGGCAACGGTGCCTTCTAAACTTTTATCTATTCCGGTTATCTTTTCTTTTAACATATCAAATATTTTCTCCAGCATTAACTTCTCCTGATCAAAATCAAATTTATCATCTTGAAGACTGTTAATATAACTTGCAGATAATTCTTCCTGCGTTTTAAAGAGCTCACTAATCGTAAGTCCTAGGGCACTGAGCTTACGCAATGATTTAGCCTCCATCAGTAATACACTACTCCGTGGAATGAGAACAGGATAGTGAACTCTATGAGCAGCAAACATTGATTTGTACTGAAGCCAATAAGACAATTCACCCGGGCCACCCACATAAGCCAGGTTTGGTAATATAAAATCCTGGTACAAAGGTCGCAGGACCACATTCGGACTAAATTTCTCAGGATTGGAGTCCACCAATTTCATCATCGTATCGTAATCGAATGACAAACTCGTATTGAGCACCTCGAATTTATTATCATTTGTTTTTACAATACGTTCGCGAACTCCCTCATCAATGTAAAATAAATTTATGTTGCGCGGATGTACTTGTGGCTTATAACCCAAAGCAACCAATGATGCAGAAGTGGCCTCTACCAATGATTCTGAGCGTTGATTTTGCAGTTCATCATTGATCACCGGTATATATAATCTTTTCAAATTGCTATCATCACCCTCTATTACCACTAAGCCATACTTACCAAACAATTTGTTCACAAGAAATCGTGTAGCTTCAGAAAGCGTGGCATTAAACAGGTAAGCTTCTTCAAAAATCCTATCTAATTCAATTGCATTTGCACTGCTGCCCATCAGCTCCCTTAGCTCAATAAAAACTTCAGCCATTGAATCTGTGGAGAGTTTTCCAGCAGGCCCTTTAGCATCTTGTTTCCACTCTAGTTTTTTGTTAAAAAGATGAATATGATTGATCTCTGCAAAGTCATGGTCTTCGCCTGAAAGCCAATAGACAGGGACAAAGTTATTCTCCGGATATTCCTTCTTGAGTGCTTCAGCCAGGTTTATGGTTGAAACAATTTTATATATAAAGTATAATGGTCCTGTAAAAACACAAACCTGATGGCCTGTGGTTACCGTAAAAGTATTTTCTTGTTCTAATAAATCAATATTAGATTTTATCAATGAATAATTTTCGAGAAAAAGATGATTTTGTTGCCTGAGCGCCTTTACCAATTGTGGCCTGTAAAAAGGAAATTGCTTTCTGTTTGCTATTGCTTGCTTAAAGGCTTGTATATTATTCTCATACTGATAAAAACTTTTCAGTTTATGATTTGCGGAAAGATAATCAGTGATGAGCTCACTTAACAGACCTGTTAGATTGAGGTCAACAGTACTTTTATTTAAGGTTAAAGTTGGCATAAGCATTGTTCAAACCTAGCAAATTTCAGGAAACAATTTCTCCATAGAGATCAAAATCATCGGCATCTGTAATCGTGACGTCGGCAAAATCACCTATTCTGACATAATTTCTCGAAGCCTCCACCAGCACTTCATTGTCAACTTCCGGCGAGTCAAACTCCGTACGCCCGACGAAATATTCACCTTCCTTACGATCGAAGAGCACCTTATAAGTGGAATTTATTTTCTCCTGATTTTTATCCCTTGATATTTCCTGCTGTATTGCCATGATTGCTCCTACCCGTTCCTCTTTTACTTCTTCAGGTACATTATCCTTTAATAGATATGCATGCGTATTCTCTTCGTGTGAATAAGCAAATACACCCAATCTCTCAAACCGCATTTCTCTTATGAAATCCAATAATTGTTCATGGTCATCATTTGTTTCGCCGGGGTAACCTGCAATCATTGTTGTACGCAAAGCAATGCCGGGTACTTTTTCACGAATCAGTTTAACCAATGCTATTGTCCTCTCCCTGGTTGTTCCTCTCCTCATCGATTTCAGCATTTGGTCGCTGATATGTTGTAAAGGCATATCGAGGTAGTTGCAAATATTGTTGCGCTCACGCATTACATCGAGCACTTCAACAGGAAATCCGGAGGGAAAGGCGTAGTGCAGACGAATCCATTCTATTCCATTCACATCACTTAATCGTTTTAACAATTCAGCTAAACGGCGCTCTTTATATATATCGAGGCCATAATAAGTTGAATCCTGTGCAATCAACAACAGTTCTTTTGTACCATTTTTTGCGAGCAGCGATGCTTCCTTTACCAATTCTTCCATTGGACGCGACACATGAATACCACGCATTAGCGGTATTGCACAAAAAGAACAAGGACGATCACAGCCTTCACTAATCTTCATGTAGGCGAAGTGTTGTGGCGTGGTTAGTAATCGCTCACCAATTAACTCCTGACGGTAATCAGCACCTAACACTTTAAGCAGACGTGGAAGATCACGTGTGCCGAAGTAAGCATCTACATTTGATATCTCTTTTTCCAGGTCAGGCTTGTATCTTTCGGAGAGGCAACCAGTGACGAAAAGCTGATCGATCATTCCACTTTCCTTCTGTTTTGCAAAATGCAAAATGGTATCTATACTTTCCTGCTTTGCATTATCAATAAAACCACAGGTATTGATTACAACAATATTGGCATCGGTCTCCATTTCATGAACAACATCTTTCCCTGAAGCACGTAATTGTCCCATCAACACTTCAGAGTCCACTACATTCTTGGAACAGCCGAGTGTAACCACATTAATTTTATTTTGCTTTGTTGTTTTTGTACGCATTAATGAATGAAATATTATTTATTTATTAATAAAATGCAATGAATCTTGTATTACCTCACCCCAACCCCTCTCCAAGGGAGAGGGGCTAAGAGCTGCTTCTAGCATGATCTTCGTTTGTTTTAATAATATTTTCTTGGTCAATATTGAATTTATATATTTATATTAGTAAAATGCATTGACTTTTGTATTACCTCACCCCAACCCCTCTCCAAGGGAGAGGGGCTAAGAATGAGAAGGGTTAAAAATGAGAGTGACTAAGAACCGATGGCAAATGCTTCGTTTATTCATTCAATTTTATCTCGGACAATAGTGTTATTAAATACATCCCCCAGCACTCGAGCAAAGTCTCGTTTAGTCATTTTCATTAAACAATGAATCAACAAATTCATTGCGATCGAATAATTGCAGGTCTTCCATCTTCTCTCCTACTCCGATATATTTAACCGGCACTTTAAACTGATCAGATATTCCTATCACTACTCCGCCTTTTGCTGTGCCATCGAGTTTTGTTAATGCCAATGCATTTACTTCTGTAGCCGCTATAAATTGTTTTGCCTGCTCAAATGCATTTTGACCGGTTGAGGCATCGAGTACTAATAATATTTCATGTGGAGCACCCGGAACAACTTTCTCCATTACCCGTTTAATCTTACTCAATTCATTCATGAGGTTGATCTTATTATGCAAGCGTCCTGCGGTGTCAATAATTACTACATCGGCCTTTTGAGCTATTGCAGATGTCACCGTATCATGTGCAACAGAAGCCGGATCGGCACCCATTCCCTGAGAAATGATTGGCACACCGGCACGATTTGCCCATATTGTTAATTGATCAACAGCTGCAGCACGAAAAGTATCGGCAGCACCTAGCAATACATTTTTTCCGGCGCTTTTAAACTGATGTGCGAGTTTACCAATGGTAGTTGTTTTGCCTACGCCATTCACTCCGACAACCATAATTACATAGGGCTGAGCAGGCAAATCATTAACGTATCTGAAGTCGCCGGTACCAGGTGAATTATTCTCCAGCAACAAATCAGCAATCTCTTCTTTTAAAATTTTATTTAACTCGGAGGTACCCGCGTATTTATCTTTTGCAACACGTTGCTGTATCCTTGCAACAATACGCAATGTTGTTTCCACGCCTACATCCGACGACACCAATATTTCTTCGAGGTTATCCAACACACTGTCATCAATGGTTGATTTACCCATGATGGCTTTGGTGAGTTTTGAGAAGAATCCCTGGCGTGTTTTCTCCAGGCCCTTATCGAGCGTCTCTTTTTTTTCCTTTGTAAAAAATCCAAATAAACCCATTTTGCAATTTTATGTTTTGAGTTTAAAGTTTTGAGTTTAATGCGTTACAATTATTGCGTTTCACTGTTGTCCAATACATCTTATAGCTCTCATTGGTGCCTTTACTTACCTCACCCCAACCCCTCTCCGAAGGTGAGGGACTAAGAATTTTTACAGTTTAACTTTCGAGTATACCGTTTTGTGTTTATTGTACTGAATATATTGTGTTTCACTTTTCTCTAGTAAAACTTATAACTCTCATTGATTGCTTTTACTTACCTCACCCCAACCCCTCTCCGAAGGAGAGGGATTAAGAATTGCCGTTTGCAAAGATTTTAGTTTTCTCCCGGACAATAATGATTGTGCTTATTTATTTGCAACTACAAACTTTAGAACTTTAACCTTAAATATTCAATAAAAAAAAAGCCTCTACCTTGCGATAGAAGCTATTGCTATTTCATTAAGCTTTTTTATTTCGATTTTAAGAAATCCTTAATGTGATCGTTATGCACAACCTCTTCTTTAAAGGTATATGCTCCATTTGGATTTTTTACCATTTTAATCACTTTGGAAAATTCTTTTCCTTTTCCAGATTTCAGTGTTGCTACAACTTTCTTTGCCATTTTATTTTAAGTAATTAGGTGATCCCTTCCTACGCTAAATTGCTACGGAGGGTGAGAGATTTATTATTTTATTTCTTTATGAACGGTCATCTTTCTGAGGATTGGGTTGAATTTTTTCAACTCCAAACGATCAGGTGAATTTTTCTTATTCTTGGTAGTGATATAACGGGAAGTTCCGGGCAGGTTGGTTGCTTTATGCTCTGTGCACTCCATGATTACCTGTATGCGGTTGCCTTTCTTAGCCATGACGATTTTATTTTATTTAAAGGGGTCGCAAAGATATGTCAAAAATTTAAAAATCCTAACGGGGGTTGGTATTAATGTCATTAAAAACCGAAGGTTCTGCCATCAATTTCTCAAGATCAGCGATGGTACGGGGCAAAACGGATGATAAAACCTTATGGCCATCCTTCGTAATCAGGACGTCATCCTCTATTCTAACCCCTATTTTCCACCATTTCTTATCACAATCTGAGTCTTCGGGGATGTAGATACCGGGTTCAACAGTAATAACTGAACCGGGTTTTAACGGGCCATAAGTTCCTGCATCATGCACATCCAAACCGAGGTAATGGGAAGTACTATGCATAAAATACTTGCTGTAATCGGCTTCCTTCTTAATAATGCCCAATTTCACTAATCCATCTACCACTACCTTCTGTGCGGCTTCGCCTGTTGCCCTAAATGAATTACCCGGTTGACAAGCTGCAAAGCCCGCTTCCTGGGCATCATATACAATTTGATAAATTGCACGTTCTTCGGTTGAAAAATGGCCATCTACAGGAAAAGTACGCGTAATATCAGCTGTGTATCCATGGTACTCGGCGCCCATGTCCACCAACAAAATATCATCTCCATTCAAAGTCTTGCGATTAAATTCATAATGCAGCACACAACTGTTATTTCCACCACCGCAAATGGAAGGATAACCTGGATATTCGGAACCGTTCTTTTTGAAGTAATATTCATTGATGGCCTGAGCCTGGTATTCCGTCATACCGGGACGCACTGCTTTTATCATTTCTGAAAATCCGATACAGGTCATATCGATTGCTTTTTGCAATAAAACCAATTCCTCAGGTTGTTTTTCTTCCCTTAAAACAGCCATCATTTTTTTCAATTTACCCGTCTCAATGATCTTATCTACTGCGGCTGTTTTCTCATTGAATTGCTGAACTAGTTGAGCCAAATCGCATTTCTCTTGTGAATCGCTATTCGGCTGATCTGGGTAAATGATCAATATTTTCTCCAATAATTTCACCGGCAAATCGAAATACTTAAACTCACTATTGTTATAAACTACGTTAAATCCCATCATTTGCCTTACCCCTTCCACACCTAAGCGCTTGCCGTTCCATGTTTCCTGTTTAGGATTTCTTTCCTGTATGAAAAGGATTTCATTTGTTTTAACATCCCCAATTACCTGTTCGTCTTTAAAAAGGAGCAGCATTGAATTGGCTTCGAGAAATCCCGTTAAGTAATAAAAGTTGGGGTCCTGGCTATATTGATAATCCACATCATGGGATCGATTACGAACCGGGTTGGAAAATAGCACAGCAACGCTTTTTGCAGGCATCAAATCTCTTAAAACAGCTCGCCTATCTGCATGAAATGAAGGGGTAAGTCTATCGGTATCATCCCACTGGCCATTAGTTATTGTACTGATCATCAAAATAATGACCGTAAACAATAAAGAAAAATGCGCCTTTTTAACCAATCGTGATCTTACCTTTAAACAATTGACTCCAGTGCCTATAGCTTTTACTTTTTTCCGCATTTTTTTCAACTATTACAACAACAGCTACACTTTATCACAAATAAAAACCGGTAACCTGTTTATCATGGTATCAAAAATAACCATTACCAACAGATTACCGGTTAAACGGTAGTTAAACCTTTATATTTTGCCTTTAATTATTGCACGGGAAATAGCCTCCGTTATACCAATTTTATTGATGGTACGAATAGCTGATGTGCTCACTTTAAGGGTAATCCACTCACCTGTTTCAGGCATAAAGAATTTCTTCAATTGCAGATTCGGATTGAACCTGCGCTTGGTTTTATGGTTAGAATGGCTGACTTTATTGCCAACGATAGAAGATTTTCCGGTTAAATCACAAATTTTAGACATGACGCTTTCTTAATTGGGAGGCAAACTTACAATTTTTTTTTAAGCAAACAAGGATTTGGGGGGAAATAGCCTTTAGATTGTTTAATTTGATTAATGATTGCCGGGTAAATTAATGCTCATTCATTTAAAGCTTTGCCTGCTATGGGGTTTGTGACCTC
Source organism: Bacteroidota bacterium (assembly GCA_031418215.1). Classification (GTDB taxonomy): domain Bacteria; phylum Bacteroidota; class Bacteroidia; order AKYH767-A; family OLB10; genus JANOXC01. Next base: position 165 of record JANOXC010000045.1, on the reverse strand, counting down.
ACCCCAACCCCTCTCCGAAAGAGAGGGGCTTAGATTCATAGCCCTATCGGGCTTTGCTTTTTATGTGCTTCTTTTAGTGGATAATGCATTCCAATAAAGAATCGGGCTTTGCTTTTTATGTGCTTCTTTTAGTGGATAATGCATTCCAATAAAGAATCGGGCTTT
>JANOXC010000044.1:0-30549 GCA_031418215.1 Bacteroidota bacterium | reverse complement strand
TCGAGCAAAGTTGCAATAGTATATACTTGATTGCTTGTCGGCGCAACCTTTTTAGTGATCGGACTTGCACTGCCGCTGAAAACCGTTCCGTCACTCAATGTTCCGCTCCATGGGCCTGTACCGGTAACTGCAATTGACAATTTAGTACTGTCGCCTGCACAAATAGTGGCGTCACCGCTGATTGCACCAGTAACATTTTTAACGGTAAGCAATGCGTTCGCACTGGTTGTACAAACACCATTTGTAGCAGTAAATGTGAAGTTGGTTGTCTGTCCTAAAATTTTTGTTGCTGTATTCAGAGCACTAGGGCTTACTACACTATCTGAAGGTGTCCACGAATAAGTTATGCCTCCGGTAGGGTAATTAAATGTGTACATCCTGCCGCTAGCAGGACCTGTTGTGATGCCATTATTTGCAGTCGAACTACTTGATGTATTACTAGAGAAAGTAATACTGTTGAAATTAGTTGCAGTTAATCCGGTAATTCCTGAAGAAGCGGAGGTTGAGGTTGCCACAGTGCCGTAACGGAATTCAATAATATTACTGGTTTCATACAACCAGACCTGGAATGTTGTGTTGGCAGCATTTGCAACGGTAAAAGGATTGGTAACAAACCACTGAACGATGAAAATTCGGTTCGGAGCAGTTCCTGTAACTAAGGCTTTGATGTTTCCATTCGTACCTACGCTCATGTCATCCCATAACGCGTAAATCTTTGGTACGTTGGTCGTGCTGGTAACTGCATTGGTAGCTTGCGAAGTTGCTGCAACGCCTCCTAATTTGATCCAACCATCAGGAGAAACAGAATACTGCGTATAATTCACGCCTTCATAGTTAAATGTAAATCCAATTGTATTTACACCTGAAGGCGTATCATCACCCGCTCCTGAACTCACTGCAGGAGAATTAATAACGGTGGCTGCTCCGGTCATCGGATCAAGTGCCGTACCGGTTGATGTGCTAAATGAATAACCATTTGCATTCGGTGTAGTCAGTGATGCGAAAGCGGTGAGGTTAGCCGCATTGCCGGAACAGATGACATTCGGTGTAGCTTTAGCGGTAACATTTTGTGGTTTGGCAACAACGTTAACAATTGCACTGGCAGTATCGATACAACCGTTAGCATCAGTACCTGTTACTACATAATTAGTAAGGCCTGTTGGAGTGGCAACTACTATTGCTCCGCTTGTAGGCAACAAATTTGTTATTGGCAGCCAACTGTATGTTGATGCACCTGATGCTGTTAATGTAATACCTGTACCAGGTGAACAATATGTTGCAGAGGTTGGTGAAACTGTTACATCAGGTAAAGCATTAACTGTTACAGCAATGCTCTGATTAGAAGAATTAGTTGTAGCACAAGCATCAGTTACAGTAACTGAATAATTATAATTACCTGCAGTTTTATTGTCAGTGATATTCTGTGTAGTAGCACCTGTCGACCACAAATAAGTATACGGTGTCTGACCACCCGTTGCATTTGAACTTACCGTAAAATTATTTCCTGAACACAATGATAAACTTACCGATGGCGCAACATTGAAAGGAGCAACTGTAACTGTTGTGTTGGCTGTTGCCGAACATCCGCCGTTACCGGTAACAGTTACGGTATAAGCCTGCGTGGCCGTTACCGTTTGTGCAACAGGATTTGAAATGGAAGTGCTGGTAAGGAAAGTGGATGGAGACCACAGATAAGTAAATGTGGGTCCACCTGTTGGTGTGAATATATAAGTAGTTCCTGATGTCGGCCACACGGTATTTGCATCCTGAGCCGTAACAGTATTGTTTCCATTTGTTGAAGTATTAACATCATTAAAACTAGATCCTGAAGAAACAATACCAACCGTTGCACTGACTAAAGCAATACCTGTATTGGCACCATAAACAAACTTAATCTGGTTCGTCCCTTCGTATAACCATGCCTGAACCGTTTTTGTAAAGTTGCCCGACTCTCCAAAATTCCTTAAGTTCCATTCAACAACCAATATCCGGTTGCCAACACCATTTGTACTGTTTAATATATATTGAACGTTACCGTTGGTGCCGGTGTGCATATCATCCCATGAAACCAAAATAGTAGGGAAAGTGGTGCTGTTATTAAAGCGAGAAGTTGTTACTGCTGAGCCTCCAAAGCCCAGCGCTCCATTACTGTTTGCTGAGAATTGCGTATAGATGGTTCCTCCGAAATTGAAACTAAACCCAATATTGTTCACAGAAGAAGATGCATCATCAACGGCACTGGCTAACAAGTTTAACGAACCTGTCATTGTTTGCAATGCTGTTCCTGTCGCCGTTGAAAACACATAACTGGCAGCAGCAGGCGTAGTGAACGATTGTGTTGCATTTACCTGCAATTGCGAATTACCACCGGAGCAGACATTGGCTTGCGTTGCAGTTGCCGTTGCAGCTACTATTGTATTTACACTAATTACGGAGGTGGCTGTTGCAGTACATCCAAATACATCGGTGCCTGTTACAGTGTATGTTGTATTAACAGATGGATTTGCAGATACTGGTGTTCCACTCGTTGGTGTCAATCCTGTTGTTGGGCTCCAGGTATAGGTTGAAGCACCACCGGCAGTTAATGATATGGCACTTCCTCCCGGATTACAAATAATTCCTGCGGATGGTGTTACTATTACCGATGGTGGTGTGCGAACAGCAATTCTATACTGTGCTGATGAATCTGATAATGAACTAAAGGAACAAGATACAACGAATTTGTAATATTTTGTTGCAGCCAAAGCACCTGTATTTAATTGCGTTGTTGTTGCACCACCAACTGCAGTATACGGACCACCATCAATATTAGACGAAACCCATTGATAAGTAACTCCTAAAAACGATGAATTCGATGATGCGCCAGTTGCTGTTAGAACAGAAAAACCATTGGGACAAATGGAATCAACAGTAGCCGTTACTGTTCCTGCAACAGTTGTAGAACAATTTGCAAGTGGTGTTGCATTCAATGCATCAGCGCCAACATCAACAGGTGTTAATGTGGAACGTGTCTGACCGTCGTAATCATCTGATACTGCAGGTGCATTTCCTACAGTTCCTCCACCGGCTTCAATTTGCGTGGGTATACTTGGGCTAATGTGCAGGTCGGGAGCAGTGGCATTGGTGGGGTCTATATATTGTGGGTCGGATGAAAAGCTAATGGAATCCTTGCCAGTTGCATTTTGCCAATCTAATAAGGTGGCTCTTGTTAAGCTGTTGAACCTGCCCGTAGCAGCACCTGTTCCATTGGCGAATAAAAGGTTATTGTTACTCGTTAACCCGGTTGGATTTGCAGTAGCACCACCAACCTGAATAGCATAATTAACTCCTGTTCCTGAGGCATTGCTTCTTGCATTATAAAAAATATTTTCACGATAACTGCGGGTATTGGTAGTTACAAGGCTGTTTAATGCAAAAGTATTTACCGTCCCGCTCACCACACCGGTTCCACCTAAATATATACTGTTATGAAAGAAATTGTCTGTTCCTGCTAATGGTTCATTGATTCCATTGATCTGGGCACTTACGGTTATTCCATTTCCCAGCGCAATCATATTATTTTGATAGGTAGTGGTTCCTCCACCAACTTGTATCCCGCTGATAATACTTGCAGGAGAATTTGATGAAAGCGAATGAATGTAGTTTCTCGAAACAACGTTGGTTCCGGTGGTAGCACCTGAATAAAAAATACCTGTCACCAAAGCTGCAGACGTTGCATTTGTATCGGATAAAGCATAAATGGTATCCTGTGATATTGTTGTAGGGGCTGTGGTTGAAGTAAGTGAAATACCAATGACTGCTGCTGATGAAGTAGTACCGGTTGCATTCGCTCCAGTTCTTAAATTAAAAATTTTATTACCTGTGATGGTATTCACCCCGGATGAACTTACAATTCCACCCATGATCCGGCTGGTACTTGCAGAAGAAGGAACATAAGCACTGTTCAAATTGGCAATCACATTGTTGGTAATGGTAATAGTTGCTGTACTGGTGTTTTCAATACCCGACACCCTTTGTACACTTGCATTAACGGAAGCAGTAGACGCATTGATACTATTTGCAACAGAAGTACTCCCAATAATATTCCCGTTGATAGTAAGGGTTATTCCTGCTGTAGTTTGAATACCAACAAATGCATGAGAAATGGAAGTAGAACTTCCCGTAACTGTTATTCCACTGATGGTGTTTTTAGAAATGTTTGAAACGGAAGAAGTCGCATCTGAACCAATTCCAAAAGCAACACCACCGCTGTTGGTGCTAAGTTGTGCAGTAATATTGCTGATCGTGTTGCCAGTCACATTTCCAATATTGGCATTTCCGGCAGTTAAATAAATTCCAATGGCCGTACCGGGCAAAGATGTTGCACCGCTTGTGGTGAGCCACGAAATATTTGAAATGGTATTGTTTTGCACACTCGTTGGAGTAGTGCTTCCAACACTCAGACTGATTCCCCTGAAACGGTAAGTAGCTGCTGTTCCATTGATGGTGAGCGGTGTACTTCCTGCAAGTGGTGCTGTACCACCAATATAGTTTCCGGAAATATTAAAATTATTTCCGCTTGATGCCCCTATATTAATGCCGGCCATAGTTGCTGAAACTCCAACACGGCTTACCGTCTGATATAAACTGTTATTAGTAATGCTCCAGTCAGTATTTCCCGTAGAAACCAATATACCATTAGTAGCAGATCCGGCATTGTAAAAATTGAAAACATTACAGTTCGAAATGGTATCGCCGCTGTTATTTTGCGCTGTGGTTCCTGTGGATCCGGCTGAATAAATTCCATTAGTAGGTGTTGTTGCACCATCCCTGATGTCACTATTATCAATGGTATTGTTATCATTTCCTGTTGTTCCTGTTGTAGTGCTGAAAAGAACAACGCCGGAAGTAAGCGATGTGTTTACACCTCTAACAGTTGTATACCTGATAGCGTTATTTGAAGCATCATTAATATAGCGTACAGCAACACCTGTGGTTACAGTATCAGTAATGGTAAGGTCTTTTGCAGAGCCTGTTCCACCTTGTCTTCCGTCAATTACCCAGAAATTTCCTCCATTAATATCAATGGTGGCTGTAGTGTTTCCACTGGTGATGTTTAAATTTGAAGCACCAACTGCAGGACGGATGGTAATATTATTGGTTGCACTTGCACAAGGCACTGCTCCTAATGTCAATGGGAAAGTTTCACCAGCTGAAGAATAACCAAGTTGCAACTCTAGTACAACCGGTCCGGCAACTCCTTTTGAAACTACATCATCAATAGCTAATTTAAGAGTTGCATAATTTCCGGGAATTGTTTTAGTGCCACTTAAAGAACAGGCATTGGTAGTAGGTTGCGGAGAAGGAATTGCTGTAGTTGCTGAGTAAAGCGGCCCTCCTACACAGGTAACACTGTTATAAGAAAACACCCAGTAGTAATAAGGGGTTGATGGCGAAAGACCGGTTGATGTCCATGACCCGGCTGCAGCACCAACATATTCAATGTACCCGATAGCATTGGTTCCAACAGTATAGGTTGTTGTGTTTACAGGTGTTGGTTGCACGTTTGTTGAAGTGCGTACCACAAGATAACCGCTTGGTGCGGAAGGTGCGGCAGTAAAACTCCCGCTCATTGTGCTTGTCCCGGGCGTTGTTGTTACACTGGCAGCCAAGGATGTTGGAGTAGTACAAGGAACTGTGATAGCAACATTGTCTATACCAAGGTCAATGTTCCATTTGCTGATGGCTTCAAATCTTACAACACAGGTAGCACTGGTTGAGGAACCCAAAGAAACAGATTGATTAGCCCAGGCTGCTACAGTTGCGCTAGAAGTAAAAACAGGTGATCCGAATGACACTCCACCGTCAATAGATAAATATACTTTTAAGGTATCGGCTGTTGATGGGGCAACCAAACTAAAGGTAAGTGTCTTTGTTCCCGGTGTTGAAAAATTCACATAGTAATCCATGTATCCATTGCTTCCATTATTTGCATCAAAACCATGGAACCTGGCAACACCTAATAAAGCAGGCGACACAACACCAATAGAAAATCCTGAAGTGCTGGACCATCCGGAATTAAGTCCTGATGTTATATTATTTCTCCTCCATGACCGGTCGCCGTATGAAGGCCATGTCCGCCAATTAGAAGAATTAGGTAAGTCCTGAGTGCTTGCTCCGTTTGCCCATGTTGCTGCATCAAAGTTTTCTGTTGCAGGCAGAGTAGCATATGTTGGTGCCGCCAAAGCAGCCGGAGGCGTCCACGTATAGGTGCGCCCTGCTGTTGGATTTGATGCAGGTGATGTGTTAAAAGCAACAGTAGATGTGGAAACCGCTGAGCCGACTGTATTCTGACTTGTTGGTGCAGACCATGACGTAGCGGTAGTTCCTGTTAAGTTTTTCCAATCAAAATACGAAGCGCCTCTTAAACCAACCTGAGGATAAGCAGTGGTAGTTCCCGAGGCTTTACATAAACTGTATATTATCCTGATCACATTCGTGGTTTGTGCTAAACGGATCTGGAAACTGATACTGTCGGCAGTAACACCAGTGCGTGCTAAACCAGTAAACTGTACCATAAACTCCCCACTGGCCGCTGTGCCATAGGTAATGGCCGGTGCTACACCGGAAACAGTCGAGGCCACTAGATCCATCCCAAAACCGGATATGGCTCCATCAAAACCGTCTGATAATAAAACTGAATTATTATTACTGCTTTGGCTAATGGGGGTAATATTTCCTGCTGCAGGTGCTGCATAAGCAAGGTTGGCAAAAGCTATAAAACCATTGTTGGATATATATATATTGTTATAACTCTTCCCATTGTAAATAAAGGCCCATGGCAATGGAATCGAAGCCGAAACACCATTCGTTGACACTGCACTTCCTGTCTGGTAAGTTCCGCTTAGTGTTTCCGGCGTATATGAACCGCCATTGGTAGCTGCAAAAGAATAATTGGAAACCTGCCCAAAGCTGTTTGAAGAACATAGCATGATTAACAACATGCTGATCCATAAACCTGCTTTTTTAAACTTTGCTTGTGTAGTGTTGTAATTGTTTTGCATAAAATGGTTTTTAAGTATTTGTAGTTGTGTAATTGCTTTATTGTTGACGTAGATAGCACAACCCCTTATAATGGAGCAAGCCAATAAATCTAGTAATAAATTGTGGTATTTAAAAGCAAATATTGGTATAAAAAAATCCCCTTGCAACTTTTTTTTCTCCCATTAAAAATGCCATTTTAAAAAATCGGTGTTTAAACATCAGGCAGCCATTCGATTAACTAGTTAATCGCCTACAAATGAGCCCTTTTGCGCCTAATATGATAATTCCCCCATTGTTTATAAAAACTATATGCCTGAGGCAGAATGTCGCATAATCAACGCTTTATCAGGTAAAAAAAAAGAAATTCTTAAAAGCAGGCTGTATTCCTTTAAAAAAAACAGGCATTCAGGCTTTAGAAAAAGCCGAATCCTGATGCTCGTATTACTATAAAATCATTCTACGAGTTTAACAGCTATATCAGGATAATCAGTAATGATTCCATCCACGCCCATCTGTTTCAATTCATTCATAACGAGAATTTCATTTACCGTCCATGGAATGATTTTCATCCCTTTCAGATGAATTGAATTAATCATTTCAGCATTCACTAAACGGTAATCAGGACTGTAAACTTGCGGCGTAAATCCTAATGCGCCGATATTGTCTGCTATTGAACAGGCATTATCAACCAGCAACGACAACCGCATTTGCGGAGCAATTCGACGGAAAATCTGTAAGGGCCGCACATCAAAACTTTGTATCGTACACCTGCGCTGTATATTTTGCCGGCGTATTAAATCATATACTTTTAAAACAACATCCTCAGGTTTTGGTTGAAAAACAGTATCCCATTCCGGTGAAGTTTTTATTTCAATATTATATTGGACCTGTCGGAAGGAATTGCATAATATATATTTTTCCACGCGACGAATAACTTCCGATAATAATGGTTTAACTGAACTGACAGATCTTTGCATCGGAAATAATCGATTTATTTTCTTACCGCAATCATATTGACTAATCTCAGCATAGGTCATTTCATATATATTTCTTTTTTCATTTTTATCCATTATCGAACCATCAGGCGCCAGGCAAATTTCAGGCGACATCCAGGGCTCATGTGATACTACCAACTGCCCGTCGCCCGACACTACTACATCCATTTCCAACGTGTTTGCACCAAGCTTTAAAGCTTCAATAAATGCGTGAATGGTATTCTCAGGCATCAAGCCGCGGCAACCTCTGTGCCCTGCAATGTCGAAAAATGCCTTTGCCGGAGACTTAAAGCTGTTAAACTTTTGAGCATTGGTTATCGATGGAATATTAGCGTTGATATTGTGCATTGTTGCGGATTAATGTTAATTGTGAATAAGTTATGTTCAAAAATATTTTCTTTTAATGGAGAAGCATTGAAAACATTGGTGCCGCTTGGTCTTGATAATTTTTAATGTTACTTTGCTAATCATCCTGTCATTATTACTTCTTCCAATACGTTCCATTATTGCACCACAATGTGGACAAGCATTAGCACTATTGCCGATCTTTATTTTATCCGTCAAATCGAAATTCATCATCGTTTTCTCTACGATGTAAAAATCATGTGCATATGCTATGTAATTGTTACCACATGCTTGTCATTGTATTAATAAACCATAAGCCGGTAATTTCATTTTAAAACAATATAAGGAGGAACAGCTTTTTGCTAATTTATTGACTTATCAAAACACCAATTCTAAAATCCGACAAGGCCTTCGGGTAGTGCCCTAAAAGAATAAAAAACAAGTGAAACTCATTGCTGCCAAACAACGGCAGCCAACGATTAAACCGATTATTTCAGGTTTTAATGTTAAAAATTACTTGAATTATTAATGAAGTGCTTGAAACATGGCATAAACTATCGAAAAGTCAAGGTAAATATTGCTTATTTTCGCCGTCTTCACACTATTAAACCAATTATGAATCAATATAAAAAGATCAACAACCTCCTTGGCTGGATAGCATTTGGCATAGCCATGTTTGTTTACGGCAGTTCCATTGAACCAACTGGAAGTTTCTGGGATTGCGGTGAGTTTATCGCTGCATCATTCAAACTCCAGGTTGGCCATCCGCCCGGAGCACCTTTATTTCTGATGATGGGTCGTGTTTTAACCCTTTTTGGTGGCAGCGACCCAAGAATGCCTGCTATCATGATTAACATGATGTCAGCTACCATGAGCGCCCTTACAATCTTGTTTTTATTCTGGACCATCACTGCCCTCGCCCGTAAAATTGTTATTACAACCAATGAGGCTACCACTGCGCAACTTATTGCCGTAATGGGAAGCGGAATGGTTGGTGCAATGGCCTACACCTTCAGCGATTCTTTCTGGTTCTCAGCTGTTGAAGGCGAGGTTTATGCTTCTTCCTCTTTTTTTACGGCAATTGTTTTCTGGGCAATTTTTAAATGGGAAGCCGTTGCAGATGAAAAACATGCTGTTCGTTGGATCATATTAATAGCCTACCTGATGGGATTATCCATTGGTGTCCATTTGCTGAACCTGCTTACCATCCCTGCTTTGGCTTTTGTTTATTATTTCCGCAAATTTAAGCCAACAAATAGCGGTATCATCAAAACAGCAGTCATCAGTGTTGCTATTCTCGGTGCTGTTCAGTATGGTATCATTTCGGGTTTATTGATCATTGCCAGTAAGTTCGATTTAATGTTTGTGAATGGGTTTGGTATGCCGTTTTGGTCTGGCTTCATTTTCTTCTTATTACTGCTCGCCGCTGGTGTTGTTTATGGATTGCATTACAGTTCGAAAAAAGGAAATGTTGTACTGAATACAGCCCTGTTATGTGGCGCATTTATAGTAATTGGCTACTCCTCTTATACCATGGTAGTAGTACGATCTACTGCCAATCCTCCTATGGATGAAAACGATCCGGAAAATGCATTTGCCTTATTGGGTTACCTCAACAGGGAGCAATATGGCGACCGTCCTTTATTTTACGGTCAATATTACAATGCCAAACAAGTTGACCTTGAAGAAGGTTCCATGCAATATGTTAAAGGTGAGGACAAATACATTGAAACAGGACCTAAGATAATTCCTGTTTATGAAAAAGATAAATGCACCTTGTTGCCAAGGATGCACAGTTCTCAGGGTAGCCATGTTGCCCAATATAAAGAATGGGCCGGCGTCAAAGGAGATGCCACACCAACATTCGGGCAAAACCTGAAATTTCTTTTCGTTTACCAGATCGGACATATGTATTTGCGTTACTTCATGTGGAATTTTGTAGGACGCCAAAATGATATCCAGGGACATGGCGGTATTTCGCGTGGAAACTGGTTGAGTGGAATAAAATCTATTGATGAGTGGAGGCTTGGCCCACAAGATAAACTTTCCCAGAATATGCTGGATAACAAGGCCCGCAATTGTTTTTATTTCTTGCCGCTCATTCTAGGAATTATAGGACTTATTTATCATTTTAAGAAAGACAGTCATGATGCCTGGGTAATACTTCTGCTCTTCTTTTTTACGGGTCTTGCCATTGTGCTTTACCTGAACCAACCACCATTACAACCCCGGGAGCGTGATTATGCCTATTCGGGATCGTTTTATGCTTTTGCAATCTGGATAGGATTAGGTGTATTGTCGATCATTGAATCCATACAAAAGAAATTAAACCCGGCTGCTGCTGGCGTCATCACAACTGCCTTATGTATGGTTGCTGTGCCGGGGCTAATGGCTAAAGAAGGCTGGGATGACCATAGCCGTGCTAACCGTTATACCCCTCGCGACTTTGCATGGGATTATCTGCAGTCGTGTGCGCCAAATGCCATCATCTTTACCAATGGTGATAATGACACCTTCCCGCTTTGGTATGCTCAGGAAACAGAAGGGATACGCCCTGACATTCGTATTATCAACCTGAGTCTCCTTAATACTGACTGGTACATCGACCAAATGAAACGACAAGCATACCAATCGCCACCGGTTCCTTTCAGTTTAACGCATGATAAATATATTCAGGGAACGCGCGATTATATTCCATACTACGATAGAAATATTCCCGGGTATGCTGACATAAAAGACGTCATCGCTTTTATTTCTAATGATGATGCAAGTTATAAAGTACAAACACAGGGAGGAACTTCTTTAAGCTATTTTCCAACTAAGAAATTTAGTTTGGCTGTAGATAAAGCAGCTGTTCTGAAATCAGGTACTGTTCGTCGTGAAGATGCTGCTTTAATTGAAGATACCATGCGTTGGGAGGTTGAGAAGAGTTATTTGATGAAAGCAGATATCATGATACTTGATTTGCTGGCCCATAACAATTGGAAACGCCCAATTTATTTTGCGGTTACTGTTGGAGATGACAGCTACCTGAACTTACAACCCTATTTCCAGCTCGAAGGACTTGCTTATCGTATTGTTCCGATCCGTTCAAAAGATTTAGGACCCAATCAAACAGGTCGTGTCAATTCAACGGATATGTACAATAACATGATGAATAAGTTTGTTTATGGAAACATGAATCGTGAAGACGTTTATCTTGATCAGAACAACCTCAACATGACAATGAATTTCCGCAACAACTTCTCCCGTCTTGCCGAAACGTTGATCAATGAAAACAAAAGAGATTCAGCATTGAAAGTAATGGATAAATGCCTGGAAGAAATGCCTGACAAAACCGTCCCTTATAATGTCATGATGCTGCGTCCTGTTGAAATGTATTATTTAATCGGACAGGCCGGCGACTCCTCTATGAACAACACGGGTATTGAACTTCCTGAACAAAAACGTAAACAGGCAATTGCAACAGCCAATAGTATTGTTAAAAGAATGGCTGATCTCTATGAAGACGATTTAGCATATTATTTCTCGCTGAAAGGAACCTCCTATATTAAAAGTGTCGATCGTGACATGGGACAGGCCATGGCCGTATTCCAGGAGTTGATACGTATGTCAAAGAGTTCAGGACAAACAGAGATCGTCAAAAATCTGGAGGAGCGGTTCAAGAAACTGGAAGCGCAATACGGCGGAGGAATATAAATTCTTCCGTTTATGAATAATAAAAAGGCCATTTCACTGAAGTGGCTTTTTTTATGTGCTCGTTTGGCTTAATAGTAAACAAACATCCGTCATTACAAATCACTTTGCGCACTTTGCGAATTTTCTTTGCGTTCTTTGCGGTAAAAAATAATTACCCCATAATGTAAGTTAAATTGAGCCTCTTCAAAATTAACAATTCCATTAAATACATTTCTTTGCATGCGTTTATATCAAAATACTTAGTTCAATAAATGCCATTGAGCTTACAGTATATACTTAGACTACTCTTTCCATCACTCACCTGGAGGATCAGCACCAATCAGAAAGTGCTGTACCTTACTTTTGATGATGGGCCAATCCCAGAAGTTACGCCATGGGTACTGGAACAATTGGCGCAATACAATGCCAAAGTTACTTTTTTCTGTATTGGAGACAATGTAAATAAATACCCTGATATATATAAACTGATTATTGAAAACGGTCATTCAACAGGCAACCATACACACACACATCTGAATGCATGGAAGAATTCACACGAGAATTTCATGGATGATGTGCAAAAAGCTGAAAAATTGATTGACACTAAATTATTTCGCCCGCCATACGGCAAGATAACATCGCCATTGATCAAAGCGTTGAAGAAAAAGTTCAGCATCATTATGTGGGATGTATTGAGTTATGATTACGACAGCAGCAAGAATGCCGAATATTGTTTAAATAAAGTAAAAACCAATTCTCGTCCCGGCTCCATTATCGTGTTTCACGATAGCCTGAAAGCCGAATTAAGGTTGCGTGGTGCCTTACCAAAAGTATTGGAACACTTCTCAGGTTTGGGATTTACATTTGAAGCTATTCCGAACAAATAGTACTTGCAGAAATGTCTATGTTAACAGAAAAAAGCGTCTCAAAAACTTATTAGTGCAGATAAAATAAATTAACCTTCATACATATCATAATGGAACTATTTGAAGCTACCCCTTTCGACATAACTGAGTTGTCCGGAATATTTGACGATTATCGCTGCTTTTACAAACAACCTTCAAATATTGATGCCTGCCGACAGTTTATTTCCGAGCGAATACAAAATAAAGATTCTGTAATATTTATTGTAAAAAACGAAAATGAAATCGTCGGATTCACACAACTCTACCCGCTTTTCTCGTCCGTTCAAATGAAGAAATTGTGGATGCTTAATGATTTGTTTGTGATAAAATCTGCCCGTAGAAAAGGCGTTGCAGGAATGCTTATTACACAATGCCGGAAACTTGCCTGTGATACAAATGCAGCCGGGCTGTTGCTCGAAACAGGAAAAGACAATACTGAAGGGAATAAATTATACCCAACTGAAGATTTTCAATTGATTGACTCGTCGAATTTTTATTTTTGGAAAACAGTAATCGCCGGGTAATAGAAAACAAAATTTACAATAAACTGAACAACGATTGCTGTTTGCTCACAATGCTGTTTTCATGTTCAAGCATCCACTTTTTACGCCAGATTTTTCCTGAATAACCGGTAAGCTCTCCTTTGCTGCCAATCACCCTGTGACAAGGGACAATAATAGGAAGCGGATTCTTCCCGTTAGCAGCACCAACAGCACGGATTGCATTCACATCACCATAACGTTTGGATAGCTCAAGATAACTAATTGTTTTTCCAAATGGAATATCAATTAACAGTTTCCAAATCTCCAATTGAAAAGAAGTGCCGTTAAGCTGCGTTGCAATATCGAAAGCTAACAGCCTGCCTGCAAAATATTCCGTTAGCAGGAATGCACAATGATCTAAAACCGTTGGAATCTTTCTATTGTCCTCAACTTTGGGTGGTTCTTCTTCCAGAAAAGTAATTGTTGTAATGACTGATGAAGTACCTTCAATAACTAAAGGCCCTAGGGGAGAATGATAGATGCTGTTGAATGATTCTTCCATAATAATCAGATTTGTAAAAATAATAACATTCAACATAGTTTATATTTGTTTCATAAATCTTTCTTTGAATGTACATACCCAATCACTTTCGCAACACGGATCTTCCAGCAATAGAGAACTTCATCGGTCAAAATGCCTTTGCGCAATTGATCTCAACAGCAGATGGGTTACCCCTCGTTTCTCATATCCCTATTGAGCTCGCTTTAAATAAAAAAGGCGACAAAGTGCTGCATGGACATCTGGCACGGGGCAATCCTCAATGGAAGAGTTTCAATGAGCAACCCGTCCTCGCCGTTTTTCAGGGGCCACATGCTTACATCAGTTCCTCCTGGTATAATCATGTCAATGTGCCAACCTGGAATTATATTGCTGTTCATATAACGGGAAAAATAAAGCTGATTGATAACGATGAATTATACCAATCGCTCATTGAATTGGTAAACAAATACGAAACAGGTAAGCAATCCCCGGTTACCGTTGAAGGAATGGCCGAATATGTAAGGCAGCAGATGAAGGGAATTGTTGGTTTTGAAGTATCGATCGATAAAATAGAAGGTAAATGGAAACTCAGCCAAAACAGAGACACTGATGATTTTAAAAACATAATTCTTGAACTCGAAAAACTAAATGAGGTAAGTGCCGGATTAGTTGCAGCGGAAATGAAAAAACTGAAAAAATAAGAGTCTGATGAATTCAATTCCATACTCTAAATCGATTATTTTTCCATTCTTATCTCCCTACTTATCGTCCATAAATTTTATTCAAAAGTTAATTCTTGTTGATTTAACTCCAATTCCTTAATAACTGTAATTTTTTAGTTTTGCATTTCATGTCGAAAGAAAAAAATAAAATTAAGGCACCATCTCCTGTTGCTCTCAATGTTGATAAGGTTAATTATAACCAACTTGGTATTATTTGCTCATTTTTCGCACTAATCCTTTATGTTAATACCATTGGTTACGATTACATGGTTGACGATGGTACTGTTATTAAAAACAATAAACTTACTACAGCTGGAATCAAGTCAATTCCCGAAATTTTTTCTTCTGCATATAGGGCAGGCTTTTGGAATAGGAATGAAGGGCTTTATCGTCCTTTATCCGTTGCGATGTTTGCTGTTGAATGGCAACTTGCTCCCGATCAGCCCTGGCTTGGACATCTCATAAATGTTCTTTTATATATATTGACAGCCTGGTTTCTTTACCACTTTTTGCGAAACATCCTTAACAAACACCATCCCTTAATTCCTTTTTTTATTACTTTATTATATATAGTGCTGCCTGTTCATACTGAGGTAGTTTCCAACATTAAAAGCAGGGATGAAATATTGTGTTTCTTCTTTGGCATCATCGCTTTTCAACAGTTATACAACTGGTTGCTCAATAAAATAATTCGCTCCTTAATAATTTCCCTATTCATTTTCTTCCTGGCATTACTATCTAAAGAAAGTGCTATTACCTTAATTGTTCTCTTTCCGCTTTTTGTATATTTCTTTTCTTCGGCAAAGGGGAAGGAAATCATATTTCCTTCTATATTATATTTTTTGGTTGGTTTAATTTTTCTGGGATTACGCTATTCTGTTATCGGAATGATTGGCGGCCATGATGAAATACAACTTATAAACAACTCGCTTGTTGGCACCAACGACAGCATTACCCGGTTTGCAACCGCCGTATATATAATGGGAAAATACCTGCTGCTTTTAGTTTTTCCGGTTACCCTTGTTTTTGATTATTCTTACAACTCTATTCCCTTGGTAGGCTTATCATCATTGCAAGCGCTAGTTTCCCTTGCTGTTTATCTTGCATTGGCTTGGTATGTTATCAAGAATTTCAATCGCCGAAACCCGATCGTTTTCGGCATTTTATTTTTTACCATAACCATCTCTTTAGTATCTAACATTCTGTTTTTAATTGAGGCCACCTTAGCGGAACGGTTTTTATATATACCATCACTCGGATTTTCTATTGCTATTGTATTGTCATTAACCTCCTTTTTTAAAATAAATGCAAAAAATAATGGTGGTCTAATAAAACAGGTACGCTCTAATACTGCGTTCCTCTTGCTTACGGTAGCTATCTTTTTTTATAGCTTACGTACTGTTGCGAGAAACATGGATTGGAAAAACAATTTGACCTTATTGGCAAAAGATGTTAAATCTGCCCCCAATAGTGCCCGTATCCGTTATGCTTATGGCAGTGCAATACTTGTGGAACAGGCTTTAAAGGAAGAAGACAAGGATAAAAAAAGAGAATTCCTGCTTGCTGCCGTTAATCAACTGGAAAAAGGTGTGTCATTAATTGAAGATTATGCTGAAGCATGGTATCATCTTGGTGTTGCATACAAAGAAATGGATGATGCCACAAATGCGATCAGGGCTTTTGAAAAATGCAGGTCTTACAAGCCCTTTACTGAACCGGAGAAACTGATAGCTTCAGGTCTGGCTTATGGTATGGCACAGCAATATGATAAAGCAGTAGCGGATTTTAATGCTGCCATACAAATGGATTCCACTTCAATTGAGGCATTAAATAACATGGGTCTTTCGCTTTGTGATGCTGGCAGATATCAAGAGTCAATTAGCGCTTTGAATCAAGCCCTTCGAATTAAACCTGATTATAAAATGGCATTGTATAATCTTGGAAACACTTATGCAAGGATGGGTGATTATAGAACAGCTATGATTCAGTATAACAAAGCTTTAAAAGTCGATTCCCGCTATAGTGATGCTTTAAATAATATTGGTAATTGTTATGCTTCACTAAATCAGCGCGACAGTGCCCGTTCCTTTTATGAAAAAGCTGTTGTTGCTGATCCAACAAATACAAAAGCGTTAATTAACATGGGTGTGGTATTGCATCAGATGGGCGATACCGTAAATGAAAAAATATGGTTTGAAAAAGCCAGGCAACAAGGAGCCAACCTATGAGAATACACTGTCATTTATCCGTGTGTTTAATTCTTGTGATTTTGTTAACATCTTGCGGTGAGGAAAATATTAATTCTGAGCATAAGCAGTATTATGATATCGCATATTTTTTCAAGCAGGAATCTGTTGCCTTGCAAAAAAATAAAATGAAAATTGTAAAGCAAATTATTAAAGATGGTGCTAAAGATTTAAAAACTTTTGATAATATTAATTGGCAAAAGGAACTAAAGCCATTTGCTGATTGCGATATCAATAAACCTGCATGGATCAATTCTTACCTGACAGATACAATAACGCTAAAAAACGGTGGCATAACTATTACCTATACAGCAAAAGAAGAAAAACTACCTGTGAGGAGCATAAAAATATCTTTTACCAATGAAAATTTAATTGAAGACATTGTAATTCGAAAAGAGCGACATAATTTTTATTACCGGTCCGACGATTGGTTTGTTTACCGTGCTATGAAAGGGTTTGAAATCAAAGGCAGCCAAAAGGTTCATTTCCTGGATGAAACGATTTACGAGATAAGTGCTATTTTTATTCCATAATTACAATATATATATAATACCATGCTCCTGACCTTACAAATTATGATTGGCATATGGAGGGCCGTATTGCAACTGCCTGATGCAGGATTGCCGTTCAATTTTGAACTGAAAGAACATGATAAAAAGTACAGCATGGTGATTATGAATGGCGATGAAAAAATTGAGACGGGTGAAGCGGCTCTTGTTGGCGACTCTCTCATTCTAAAGCTTCCTGTATTTGATTCTGAGTTTCGCTTAAAGGTGAATGAAAAAACAATGGATGGCGCTTGGATTAATTATGCCAGAAAGGGAAACCCCGCAATCGCATTTCATGCCATCTACGGTAATAACGAACGATTTATTTTTGATAGCCCGGCAACTTCAAAAGCTGAAGGAAGATGGGAGACTTATTTTGATACGAACACGCCTGATTCATCATTGGCCATTGGTGTATTTGAACAGAAAGGCAATAAAGTAAATGGAACGTTCCTTGCAGCCGGTGGCGATCATCGTTACTTAGCAGGTAACATTACAGGCAATGAAATGTGGCTGAGCACCTTTGATGGCTCACACTGCTGGCTATATAAAGGCATTATTAATGGTGATGAAATGGAAGGTACTTTTTGGTCTGGTAATCATTATAAATCATCCTGGCATGCCAAACGCAATGAGAAAATTTCATTAACGGATCCATTTGCCATCACTTCCGTTGTTCAACCTTTGCATTTTACATTCCCTGATGCTGACAGTAACATGATTTCATTGGATGATTCAAGTTTTAAAAATAAAGCCGTCATCATTCAGATACTTGGATCATGGTGCCCTAATTGCCTCGACGAAACTGCATTTCTATCCAAATATTATATAGAAAATAAAAGTCGCGGGCTGGAAATGATTGGCCTTGCCTTTGAAAAGACGCCGGACTTTCAACGCGCTTCTGCAAATATCAAAAGGCTGCAAACACGATTCAATGTTCAGTATCCTTTACTCATTGCCGGTGTAGTTGGCAAGGAAGAAGTGATGAAGAAACTACAGGGTGTTACTAATTTTTCTTCTTATCCCACCACAATATATATTAACCGCAGCGGCAAGATTGAAAAAGTTTATTCCGGTTTTTCAGGACCGGCAACAGGTATGGAATATGAAAATTATAAAAAAGAGTTTGAGGAAACGGTAGTCAAATTACTCCATAATTGAATTTGAAAATTCGTTAATTTGAAAATGAAAAAATACTAAACTTAAAAATCACTTTATTCAACCATTGTCGAATTTTCAAATTTTCAAATTAATAAACAACCTTCATCTCATCAACAATATTCTTCGCCCCCATCAATTTTTCAATGCACCACAATAAATATCTTGCATCCATACAAATGGCTCGCTTGTATGTTTCATCGTAATCAATATCACCACTCATTGCTTCCCAGTTTCCATCAAATGCAAGACCGATCACTTCCCCCTTAGCGTTCATAACCGGACTGCCTGAAGCTCCTCCTGTAAGATCGTTGGTTGTTAAGAAACAAACCGGTAAAATTCCATTGGATGCATATCGTCCATAATCCTTTTTCTTGTACAACTCAACCATTTTATCGGGAACTATAAAATCGTCATTGCTGTTATCCATCTTCTCCATGATGCCTTCAATTGTCGTATAATAATTGTAATGCACGCCGTCCATCGGTTCATAATCAGCAACTTTTCCATAGGACAATCGCATAGTACTATTTGCATCGGGATAAAACTTTTTCTGCGAATCCATCAGACGTAATCCTTCAACAAACAACCGCATATTTTTATCAATTCGTGCCTGTATTGCCCGCACATTGTTACGCACTGTTGGAACATAATGATCAAAAATCCCCTTTACCGCACTGTAAGCCATATCTTTTTGTAATTTCTTCAGTGAAGGATCTTTGAGGAATGCTTCCGTTTTTTCTTTGCCGGCAAACATACTGTGCTCAAACAACTCTTCTGCATATTCCATAAAGTTGCCTTTGTATTTATTGTGTATCATCGTAAACAATGGCGCTTGCTGTTCCTTTGGAACATCAGTTGAATATAATTGCAACAATGCTGCAGTAATTTTTTGATCGGTTGGTGCATTAAATTCTTTGAAATGATCTTCCGCTGCATGCTTCAATGCATCAACTGCTTTCTTAAGGTCTTCCGGCTTGGTATCTTTATTGGTTAGCAACTGCTCCAGGTTTTGAAATGAATAAGCATAGGGTAATATTTGAGTTCCGTAAATTGCTTCCTGTAAATAAGTGCGGGCGATCGCATATTTACTCATATCATCATAAGACTTTTTCAGATATGCAACTACATTTCCAAATTTCTTTTTTAATTCAGGACTGGATCCTGCCCACTGATCAAACTTCGCTTCAATCTCTCGTTTCTGATCAGCGGTGTGCATGCGCTTTAATCCTTTTGTCTGACCAATAAAATATTTCCAGTAATTACTGGTTTTTGCATTGTTAGCTGCATACATCAATCTGATTGCATCACTGGCGTCCATATCTTCTTTCATCAATGCCAATTTCTTAGTGCGCAGTTTTACAATAGCAGGACTTGTTAAATTGACTGCCAAATCAACACCGCCTGATGTAAGGTATCGATCTGTAGTCCCGGGATAACCCATGATCATGGTAAAGTCATCCTTTTTTATTCCGCCAATATTGATTGGTAAAAAATATTTTGACTTATAGGGAACATTGGTTTTTGAATATTCAGCCGGTTTACCTTCTGGCGACATATATATACGGAACATAGAAAAATCACCGGTATGACGGGGCCACATCCAGTTATCAGTATCACCGCCAAATTTTCCTACTGCTGACGGTGGTACACCTACCAATCGAATGTCTTTGAAAACTTCATACACAAAAAGATAAAATTCATTGCCTTTGAAAAAACTCTTAACATCTACTTTATAAGTTCCACCCTCACTATTTTCTTCTTTCAGTTTTTTAGTAATGCCGGCAATTGCCAGCGTACGTGCATCTTCCGACATCGTGTCATTTAGCTGTGACTTAACCTTTTCTGTAACGTCTTCCATGCGCACAAGGAAAGATGCAATCAACCCTTCTGCTGCCTTTTCCTGGTCACGGTTCTTTGCGAAAAAACCATTAGTCAGGATATCATTATCTACCGTACTTAAGGAAGCAACTGCATCAAAACCGCAATGGTGATTGGTTAACATCAGACCGTCAGGAGAAACCAATTCAGCAGTACAAAATCCTCCGAGACTAATAATGGCATCTTTCATTGAAGCATTGTTCACACTGTAAATTTCTTCTGCAGTCAACTTCAATCCTTCCTTTTGCATATCAGCTTCATTCAGTCGTTTTATCAGCAACGGCAACCACATACCTTCATCGGCTTTCATTATTGGAGGCGCAATAAGCAAGGAGGCAAGGAGGCAGGACAGAATTCTTTTCATTTTAATTGAATATTTGAGAGGTGCAAAGAAAAGGGAAATAAGGATTCAGGCTGTTGGTTTCGACCTATTTCATCAATTAAACGACAGCAAGGCCGCCGGGGTGGACTTATTACATTTTGATGTTTAAAAAGTAAGCAAATAAATGGGTTTGACAGGGTAATTCTCATTAACTTTACGATACAAGAATTTTGTTCCTTGACGATTTTCGACTAAATTAAAGCTTAACTTTTGTATGAAACCAGCCAAAAAACTGCTGCTTGTTTTATTGCTTTTATTTTCCGCCAAGTTGCAGGCGCAATTTGTTTTTGTGCCTGATAGTAATTTCAGGGATTATATCAAACAATATATTGACAGCAATGCAATTGTTGGAAATAATCTTGATACAAGCAATACAAGAATTATTTCCATAAAGAATTTAAATATCGACAATAACATTCATGATTTGAACGGAATACAATATTTCGATAGTTTAAATACATTATTCCTATTTGAAAATAATATTGACAGTTTAGTTTATTTCCCACTTCAATTGAAAAGTTTAAGAACTTATGACAACCATATCCAATACATCAATAATTTGCCCAATTCTTTGGAGAAATTAGATTTAACACAAGAAGAATTATCTAGTCTTAATGTATTGCCGAACTTTTTGAAGGAACTTTACATTAATGATTGTGGCATTGTTTCTGTTCCAAATTTTCCAACATCATTAAGGGTGCTTGATTTACAAAACAACCATTTAACCTCTTTACCAATATTACCTGACTCCCTAATCGTTTTATATTGTGACAATAACCCATTACTTTCATTGCCAATCTTAAACAGTACACTTAAATCCTTAAGTTGCAATTATAGTGTACATTGCCTACCGCTTCTGCCGAATTCTCTTGAATACTTAAGCTATAATGGGCCTTGTATTCCCAATGTTCCCCCTTTGCTGTATTTGTATTATCCTGTTTGTAATGCCAATCTTCATTATGTTGATGTTCCGGATTCGATTATTAGCATATGCAATGACTCCTTATATATAAGTGATAATTTTTATTCATTACTGTGGAATACTGGTGATACAGCTGGTATCCTGAATAATGTTTGCCGTGACACCTTTCAATATACTTTAATAAATTCTTTGGGTTGTTATATTAGTAATACAATCAATTTGATAGACACCACTCTTGTGTCTGACATATATACAAATGCTCTGCACACATGTTCAGAATATGATGTATGTGACTTTGTTTGTTCTATAAATGTATCAGGTGGAACCCCACCATATCATTACCAATGGATCAATGATCCTTTTCACCCATTTAATAATTTCACTGAAAAAGATACTTTGGCAAACCTTGTTCATATTTGTAATGACAACATGAATTCCTGCTTCACAATAAAATGCAGAGTTTATGATGCCATAGGAAGAGAAGATACAGCAATTGTCAGCTTTTGCTTTCCATTAAAGCCCCATGACACTTATCTTGCACTTATTGACCCAGTGTGCCCAGGAATTAATGATGGGGTTATATATGCAGAAAGCAGCACAAATAGCAATCAACAGCCAAGTTGGCCTATGCACATATTAGCTACGGATTTAACCCCTGGAACCTATAATTATACTGTTTCATATGTAAATGGATGCATCGACACATTCACTTATACGTTGAATTCATATCAGTTTCAGGATTGCAACGAGATTTATGAAAAATTAATAACTCCTCCACATCAATGCAGTTGCGATGGTCGATTTGAAATAACAGACATTTATGATCATGGCGGTTTCTCATTTAATATTTACTCATTTGTCGGTTTTGATGAAATAAAAGACATTTATGGAAAACCAGTTCCATTTGATTCGCTTTGCCCAAACAAATGGTATTTTTTTCGACCATATTATGATAATGGCTATCCAGAATATCTTGATATAGACTCCGTTTTTATAAGCGGGCAAATTGGGTGTCCACCTGTATACCCAGGTGACGCTAATTACGATGGAATTGCCAATAATCTTGACCTGTTGTCAATTGGTATAGCATATGGCGATACCGGAAATGTAAGAACCGACACTTCTATAGCATGGTCAGCAAAATATGTGCAAGATTGGGTAAATGTTTTTGCCGATAGCACAAATCATAAACATGCTGATTGTAACGGCAATGGAATAATAAATAATGATGACACCATAGCAATTATTCAGAATTATGGTTTAACACACCAGCGTCCAATACTATCTTCCATGAATATTGCAGGGGCTCCATCATTATATATTGATCTTCCTGATACTTTATCCCCATTTACAAACTATGTCATACCAGTTTATTTAGGGGATAGTTTAAGTAATGCAGACAGTATTTATGGAATTGCATTTTCTATTATTTATGACCCTTCATTATTAGTTTCGTCAAGCCTGCAATGGCATACTGATAGTGGGTGGTTGGGGAATTACAGTATCGATTTACTTGATCTACAATACAAACCTGCACCAGGCAGGATAGATGTTGGGGTTTCAAGAATTGATCAGGTTAACAAAAACGGATTTGGTAAAATAGGAATATTGCAATTTACCACCAGAACACTTTCTATTGATCAGGCTTTTTCAATGAATACAGAAAATATAACAGCAATATCGAATGATGAAAAGCACCATACTATAAACTCAACAACAGATTCAACATGGCTAATCCACGGGAATTGCGCTATGAATTTAATGAGCAACTCTACAATTGGTTGCAATAGTTGGTGCGCAGGTTCAGCCTCCGTATTTGCGTTTAATTCAAATGGCTCTGTAAATTATGATTGGAGTTCTTCCCAATTTAATTCATCACATTGTTTTCCTGCCCTCATTAATTCTAACACTTTAAATTATCTTCCAACCGGAACCTACGTATGCACGGTTACCGACAGTATTACATGCGCTGAGTCAATTTCAATATCAGTTGTTTCAGTAATTTCAACCATAAACCCTTCCGAATCTTCAAAAAGAGAAAGTTGCTTGGCTTGTGATGGCTTTGTACATCTTACTGTAACTGGCGGTTATCCACCTTATACTTTTAGCTGGGATACTTCCATAACGAATATTGGAAATAATTCAATTACATCAAAAGATCTTGATTCTATTTGTATTAACAATAAGACCTTTATGTGTAATGTAACCGATTCAATTGGTTGTAGCAGATATTATTATCAATCCTTTCCGTTAAATGTTTGTTTACCTGAAATATGGAACAGTAATACTATTGCGGCTTGTACAAATCAAAATAATGGCTCAATCTCATTGCAACCTGATCCGGGAAGTTATTTAAGTTGTCATCCATATACCGGAAGTTTTACTCCTCTTCCAAATGGTGCAGTATTTAATAATAATTCATTTCCCCATGTTTTTTTAAACAATATTCCTCCAGGCAATTATGAATATATCATTACAACAACTAGTCTTTGCGATACAATATCTGTTAACGTTCCTGAAATTACAATTCAGGTTATCACGACAAATCCATCATGCGGAAACTGTAACGGGACAGCTATAGCATTGATAAATGGCGATACAGTAAACAACGGGAATAATGGATGGGTGTTCTGGAGTAATGACACAAATGCACTACAACCGAAAATTGATTCAATCATATGCCAGCTTCAGCTTGTACAATACAATATCTATTATCCTCTATGTCCTGTCATCAATGGAACTATTATACTAGATTCCTGTGATTTTGTATCCTCAGTACCTACCAATCAGAACTACAAGTTTCCACATTTCATGATATTCCCCAATCCCAATAACGGATCATTCACCATTCAACTGCCACAGGCGTTAAACTCAAAAGCAAAAATTGAAATCACTAATGTACTCGGAGAATTAGTTTATGTTGGTGGAATGCCATCAGGAGAAAATAAGAAAGAAATAAGCCTTCCGAAGTTACAACCCGGTTTGTTCAACTGCCGGATCATTACTGATGAAAAGGTATTGATGCATTCATTCATTATACGATAAAACTGTTTTATGAAGAGTACTTCAAAAATAATTTTTATGTTTTTGCTTTTACTTTCTGCAAAAATGCAGGCGCAATTTGTTTTTGTGCCTGATAGTAATTTCAGGGATTATATCAAACAATATATTGACAGCAATGCAATTGTTGGAAATCAGCTTGATACTACCAATACAAATGTGCTTTCATTAACAAAACTGACTATTAAATTTCAAAACATAAATAATTTAGAAGGTATTCAGTATTTTCATAATGTTGATAGTTTATCCATTTGGAGTATCCCGAATGCTCCTATTGATTCAATGATTCAATTTCCTCCTAATCTGAAATATCTAAACACCCTTTTCACATTTACTAAAGTAATAAACAATCTACCAAAGGGATTAATTAGTTTATCTTTATATGAAGACAGTTTGACCTTCATTGGAACATTACCAACATCATTAAGAACATTGAATTTGCAGAAATGCAATCTATTCACCCTTCCTCCACTACCTGATAGTCTGTCTGTTCTTAGCATAGTCAATAATCATTTAACACAATTAAATGGGTTGCCTTCCTCATTGCTTAATCTTAATGCAAATATTAATACTATTCTTACTATAGATTCTTTTCCACCTGGTCTTATTTCCATAAATCTGGGAAATAATCAAATTGATACATTGCCTTCATTACCTCACGGATTAAATAGCTTAGAAGTTTATGGCAATAATTTGTCTTTTCTTCCGGCCTTACCACCACAGCTTAAAATACTGAATTGTTTAGCTAATAACTTAGTTGCACTTCCTGCATTAAGTGATTCGTTGGAGACGCTCGATTGCAGAACAAATCCTTTAACCGTTATTCCTTCTTTAAGTACGGTATTAAAATATTTAAGTTGCCCAACATCAGTTAAATGTTTACCTCATTTACCTGATTCACTTATCAGATTAGATTTCTACGGCTGTATTCCTAATCGTCCACCAAATCTTCAACCTTATTTTCCTTTGTGTACTGTTCAAGGAATCTATTTTGATGTGCCAGATACAGGGATTACCACCTGTAATGATAGTTTAAAGATTGCATCTGCATTTTCTTTTTACAATTGGAACACGGGCGATACAACGGATATGCTGACAAATATCTGCAGAGGTGCATATAGTTGTACATTGACTGATTCCTTTGGCTGTATTTCAGTCATGAAAATAGATGTAACAGATTCAATATTAAACCTAATAGTAACTAGTGGCCCCGAACAATCGTGTGATGATAAGCAACAGATGATGGCCGATGTAAATGTTACAGGAGGCACGCCACCATACTCCTATTATTGGCAATCACAAGATCAAATTACGTTTTTAACCGACAGTTGTAATACCTGCAATTATTTAATAGGTATTGACTTACAAAATTATTGGTATCCTGATTGCGGCCATGTTTTGTGTACCGTCACTGATGCGAATGGCCAAAGCAAATCCATAACAAAAGAACTTTGTCCAAACTATTTTCCTGATGTTTTTTATTATATTGAACATTATGCACTTTGCCCGGGCATACCATCAGGTGCTAATTGTTTCTGGAGTGCAATTATGGAACCTTCTGGCCCGGATGTAAATGTTTGGATGGTGGGATTGGATTCAGGCACCTATACAGTAACACAACCTTATGGTTCCGGATGCACTGCCACCTGGATTACACACCTTGGATATTCATTTAGCGATTGCAATAAGATTTATACTGTTGCTGTTGATACACCGGATTGTGGGATATGCAATGGCAAACTGACGTTTATAAATAATATTCAAAACCTAGTCGACATTTCCAGTTATTTTGATGGATTTTATTCTGCTTATCACGATGATTACCTCGATAACCCTGTTAATCCGGACTCTCTTTGCCCCAACGCCTGGTATTATTTTTACTTTTATGTTAATGACGACCTGGCTGGAAATACCTATAAAGTGATTGATTCTATATTTGTTCCTTACACTTTAAATTACGGTTGTCCTCCGGTTTTTCCAGGTGATGCAAATAATGAAGGGATTGCCGATAACAGGGACGTGCTGTTTATTGGCCTTGCATACAACGATACAGGAATTGTTAGATTCGATCAGTCATTAACATGGACACCAAAGCGAGCAATCGACTGGACGAATTTTTTTGCAGATAGCACCAATCATAAACATGCAGATTGCAACGGCAATGGAATTGTAAATGCCGCTGACACAACTGCTATTATTTTAAACTACAATCTTATTCCTGAACCTGTTTACGCTTCAACATTTGTTCCAGGCGCACCATCATTAACTATTGACCTTCCAGATACGTTGTCTCCTTTTAACACTTATAATATCCCAATCTCACTTGGGGATAATGTTAATGCTGCAGATAGTATTTATGGAATTGCATTTTCTTTTATATATAATTCTCAATTAATAATTCCATCCAGTATTCAATGGCAAACTGATAGCGGGTGGTTAGGAATAAATACAGTTGATTTGTTAGCGCTTCAATATAAATATTCTTCAGGTATGCTCGATGTTTCCATTGTCAGAACTGATCACAATAATAGAAATGGCTATGGTAAAATCGGCACCTTGAAATTCAAAACAAAAACTTTTTCAGAAGACAGAATTTTTGCTATCAACGTTGAAAATATTACAGCACTATCAAATAATGAAGTTAATCAACCGGTAAATACATCTACCGATTCTGCTGTTTTAATTCATGGCAGTTGCCCTATGACAATAACAACAAATGGAACTAGTGGTTGTACTGGCATTTGTGGTGCATCATTGCAATTACAAGTTAATAATACTGCAGCACCCTTTCATTTTGACTGGAGCTTATCTCAAATTAACGGTTTCCAATGTATACCGGATTTAACTGACTTCCATAGTTTTTCAGGGCTTCCTTCAGGAAATTATATTTGTATGGTAACTGATAGCATTTATTGTACTGATACAGTAACAATGCCGTTGGTCTCCGAAGTCAATAATATTTATTTCACTCCTGTAATCCACCGGGAAAGTTGTTCTTCTTGCGATGGATCCTTTCAATTAAATCCTTATGGAATTCATCCTCCATATTCCTTAAGCTGGGATACTTCACAAACCAATATCGGAAATAACTCACCAACATCACAATTGCTAAATGCAATTTGTTTGAATGACCAGACCTTTAAATGCCAGATAACAGATTCCCTCGGTTGCAAAAAACAATACCAATACTATTTTGAAGATTATAACTGCCTGCCTGACACCTGGAATAACCTTTACGATTCGGCATGCACCGGTCAGAATAACGGCTACATTGCAATACAACCCAATGCAGGAAGTTTTGCAGATTGCCATTTTTATAGAGGTTCTTTTACACCTGTTCCTCAGGGTGCTTTAGTTGACACCTCTTCTTTTCCTCATGTTTTTATGTATTACCTTCCTCCCGGAGATTATATATATCATATAATTTCAAAAAGTGGCTGCAATACTGATTCAATCCTAGTGACTGTTCCGGAAATCAATGTTGAAATCAAAACAACAAATCCTAATTGTGGAAATTGCAATGGCACTGCTGTGGCAATGATTCTGGGCGATACTATCAATAATAGCAGCATCGGCTGGATCTTCTGGAGCAATGATACTACATTCTTGTACCCTGTTATTAATTCTTCAATTTGTGAAAATCAACCGATCAACTATGCCATATTCAGTAATCTGTGTCCCGTGATCAATGGGACTATTCTGCTAGATTCCTGCAAAATGGTTTCATCAACTCCTTTTAATCAATATGACGGTCCATTGTCATTCGAAATTTATCCAAATCCAAACAACGGAACATTCACCATTCAACTGCCACAGGGGTTAAACTCAAAAGCAAAAATTGAAATCAATAATGTACTCGGTGAATTAGTTTATGCTGACGTTATTCCTTCAGCACAAAACAAAAAAGAAATAAAGCTAACCAAAAGTGGAAAGGGTCTTTTTACCTGCAGGATCATTATCAATGAAAAAGTAATGCTTCAGAAGTTCATTATCAAATGAAAACCCATTCAACTATTATTTTCTGAAATGGCAGATTGTTTATTTGAATGTTGAATCTCGAATCATGAATTAAGAATTAATATAAACTTCAATATTCGAAATTCATAATTCAACATTGGATATTCCTTAAAAAAAATATTCAATCGTCAATAAACAATATTAAATCTTAATTTCCTCCCCTTGCTTATTCAAAAAATGAAACTCCATCAAATGATAAGTGCTGATGGGTTCAATGGTGATCCAGCGTTTGTATTTATAAAACCATTTCCATTGCAGTGAATTCAGTAATCCGTGCTTAAAGTAAGCGTCAAGATAAGGATGCACCTGCAGTGTTAAAGATTTTTCATTTTGTTCCTGGCATAAGTAGCGAATGTTGTTTTCCACATCATCAACCAACAATGAACTGGCCTTTATTTCTCCCGTTCCATCACATGCCGGACATTTCTCAACAGTGCTGATATCCGTAACGGGACGAACACGTTCTCGCGTGATTTGCACCAATCCGAATTTACTTGGAGGAAGAATTGTATGACGGGCCTTGTCGTTTTTCATTTCCTCACGCAGACAATCAAAAAGTTCTTTGCGATGAGCCGTATTGTACATATCAATAAAATCAATCACTACAATGCCCCCCATATCGCGCAAACGTAATTGCCTGGCAATCTCTTTTGCTGCAATGATATTTACCTGCAGTGCATTGGCTCCTTGTGTATCTCCTGTGTTTTTTCTAGCCCCGCTGTTCACATCTATTACATGCATCGCCTCCGTATGCTCTATGATAAGGTAAGCGCCTCCCGGCATGTTCACCGTCTTTCCAAAAAGACTTTTTATCTGCCTGTCAACATCTGCAAATTCAAAAATTGGGATCTTCCCTTTGTATAATTTAACAATGTCGGCCTGCTCAGGTGCTTTGCTTCTTATGTAATTTTTAATTTCCTCATACAAATGAACTTCATTCACATGTATACTGCTGAAATCTGCATTGAGTGTATCACGCAAAATTGTTGAAGTGCGATCTACTTCACCCAATAATTTATAAGGTGGTTGCGAAGTTTTCAGTTGCCCATGCAAGGCCGTCAATCGCGCCATTAAATCCTGAATGTCCTGATCGAGATCGGCCACTTTTTTTCCTTCTGCAACAGTACGCACGATAATACCAAAATTGCGCGGTACAATACTTTGCGCCAATCTTTTCAACCTTGTTCGTTCAGCAGCACTTTTTATCTTGGATGAAACAGAGATGACATCAGAAAAAGGCATAAGGACTACATAACGGCCGGGCAATGATACCTCACTTGTGATACGTGGCCCTTTACTGCTGATGGGTTCTTTTGCAATTTGAACCATCATAAACATATTGGAAGAAATTATCTGTGATACTTTTCCGCCTTTGTTAATGTTGGGCTCCAATACAAAATTGGTGAGCAGTGCTTCAGGTTGTTTGCCGGTTGATGTTCCTTTAACAAATTTTTGCAGTGATAATATTTGCGGACCTAAATCCAGGTAATGCAAAAAAGCATCTTTCTCATAGCCAATATCTACGAAAGCAGCATTGAGTGAAGGCATGAGTTTCTTCACACGGCCAAGGTAAATATCCCCCACCGAAAAATTGTGCTCTTTCTTTTCTTTGTTCAACTCCACCAGCCGCTTGTCTTCGAGCAA
>JANOXC010000043.1:0-3628 GCA_031418215.1 Bacteroidota bacterium | reverse complement strand
TACAAAGCATCAACCTTTAAAACAACATTTATCGGTATTGAATGCTTTGGAAAAATGCCGCACTGCATCGCTGGGCGGCCATGTAGATGGATGCGATAAGTGCGGGCATATACGCATCAGCTATAACTCTTGTCGCAACCGGCATTGCCCTAAATGCCAGGTCACTAATAAAGAAAGATGGATAATCGCCCGCCAGCAACAATTGTTGCCGGTCAGTTATTTTCATGCAGTGTTTACTTTGCCGCAAGAGCTAAACCGCTGGTGTATGCAATATCCCAAAGAGATGTACAATCTTTTATTTGCCGCCAGCCAGCAAACGATCAGCACATTTGCCAATGATGAGAAACATCTGGGTGCCATGCCGGGCATGATAAGTGTGTTGCATACCTGGGGACAAACTCTTTCACTGCATCCGCATGTACATTTAATAATACCCGGCGGCGGTATTGCGCCATCGGGTTGCTGGAAAAATGCAAAGTCCGGCGGCCGTTATTTGTTTCCGGTAAAGGCGATGAGTACTGTGTTTAAGCATAAATACATGGAAGGTCTTTTAAAGTTACTCAAAACAGAAAACAAAAACATAGAACCATCATTAAGACAATCACTCTACAATAAAAACTGGATAGTATACGCCAAACAACCCTTTGGCGGCCCCGCGCAGGTGATAGAATATTTAGGACGCTATACGCATAAAATAGCTATCAGCAATCATCGCATAGTATCCATTGATGACGATAAGATAAGTTTTACCTATAAGGATTATGCCGATAACAGCAAACAAAAGACAATGACACTGGAAGCTATCGAATTTTTGCGCCGTTTTTGCATGCACATCCTGCCGCAGGGTTTTAGAAAAATCCGTTATTATGGATTTATGGCCAATGTAAACAGTGCCTTGTTGCAGGTGCAGCAAAAGGAAATGGGAGTTAAAATGCAAACAGGTTTCCACTATATTGATGATGAGGGAAAGGTTGAAGTAAAAAAACTTTCCTGGAAGATAATTGCAAAACAAAAACTGAATTATGACGTTGACCTGTGTCCCTGCTGTAAGAAAGGAACGATGGTTACGCTTTTTCATTTCAAAGCTAATGCACCACCTGATGCAGCATCGTTGCAGGCATTAAAAGAATTAATAAATGGGAAACCGGTATAATTTTTTCTTCGGTAAAACACCGGGCGGGTATTCTATTGCCGGAAAGAAAAAAATAACAATAAAAAATGAAAACCCGTTAATGAAAAGAAAGTTTTAAAAGAATTTATCAGAAAAATATGGGTGACAAATAGTAACCCAGGTAAAAATTTAAAAAGCAAGCCACCAACATATATACTCTCACTCAAAAGCTGCCATTTAAAACCCATAGCATACACGGCGGCTACCGAAGGTTCATTCAACACAGGCTTAAATCAAACCTTTGCGCCGCAAAATGTTTTTAATACGCAGACTCTGCCGGCGCAAAGCTTCGTTTAGGCCTTATATGTTAGCTGAAGTTCTTTTATTCGATACTTTTCATTGATTGTATCCACTTTGTCAAAATAGCCGCTATTGAATTTTTCTGTAAAGGGTCAAAAGCATTATCATCATTAGCGAATCCTGGAGCAACAAGTCCACTTATATTTGTAAACTTTTTCATTGTCTCTCGGCTTTCCTCCTCAACTAAAATCAAAACTGGCTTTCCTTGACCTTGCATAAACCCTGCTTCATGTGCCAAATTAATACCGAATCCATCTTGTTCTGCACTTCCTGTAACAAGTACAATTCCTGCTTTCGATAACCACATTTTTGAAGTTATTTGAATTATTGAAGTCACAAAATGACCTGGCTCGGGATTT
This sequence comes from Bacteroidota bacterium, assembly GCA_031418215.1. Lineage (GTDB taxonomy): Bacteria > Bacteroidota > Bacteroidia > AKYH767-A > OLB10 > JANOXC01. The sequence continues at coordinate 1,798 of JANOXC010000043.1, read as the reverse complement.
GCCTCAACCACATGATACCCGTTGTTTTTTAAAACTGATTTAACAGTGCTAACAATCTTATCTCTACGGTCACTAGTTAAAAACCTTCTTGATAAAAAAACCGGAATTTTTTTTGGCTCTATTTCTTTTAGATAAGTCTTGATATGTGGAATCAACTCCGAAGGAACCCTTGCGACAAAATCGTCTGGATGTTTCGGATAAATTAAATATTTTAAATTGTCTCCTTCACTTATTTTCCACTTTGGCCTGATTTCTTGATTTAGCTTTTTTAAATTTTCTTGTAAATGTGCTTTATGGCTACTTATTGACATTTCTTTAGTTGGCTCACAAACCGCTACTAAAATGGCATTTTTTGGCCCAGCACCACCTCTTCTTAATAAAGATGATAAAATATTTGAATCAGAATTTTGAATGGCTTGTGTAATTTCTTTTAGTGAACCGGGAGTGTCAGAGTGTTCAATTGTTAAAGAAAGAGCACCTTTAATTGGGAATACATATCTAATATACCGCTTTGTTGTATCTGCAGATATTACAGCTCGGTCAAGGTCAACGCTTGATAGTGAATTTGGATAAAGATTCTCTAATTCTTTTTTCCATTCTACGGATTCAACCCAACCATAATTTATAGGGGCATAATCATGCCAAGGAATCTCTGGCTTTTGTTCAATGAACGGACGTACTTGAAAATCTTTAAGATTTAATTGTTTTAACTTGTTTTTTAAAGTTTCTATATCAACTTTTTCATTCCCAAATGGCTCACAGATTAGTGTGACATGATGCATTGTTCCGGAATCTACAGTTGCTGTTTCTGCGATTGCAATATTTAACGGTAATATTGCTTCAAATACTTTTCTAATTATTCCCGGTTTATCATCGTCGAAACAGTCAATTCGAAACATATTGTTCCATTGAAACGGATTTAAAACTGATAGGATAATATCTCCTACTGGCCTTTTCTTGCTTTTTACTATTGCTATGTACACATAAGTGTTGTGCAAAAGACCAAGTGGAGCTCTGTGCCACCAAGGAATTGGTAACGTATTATTTGATTTTAAATTAGCAAGGCTTCCTAAAACTTCCATAACTATAAGAATTTTGAAATGAATTAAAGTTTTGCGTCTAGAATTTCAGCTAAACTACAATTTATGATATAAGGCGGGATTCCCCAAAATTTCAACTTTTGATAGCTAGTCGCTTTGTATTATACATTTTGAATTGTTATTGGGACATTCCATTCTATCATTTTGAAATTTAGGTGATAACTCATCACCTAAAGCAAATTGGAATTAATAAGAAATGGAATTTGCTATTAGCTTATACTGTAAATTCCTCTTTTAGTAAGCCATTCTTAACCGATGTTAAATTACCTTTTTCGGGGATCTCTAATAATAGTAAGGTTGAAAGGAGTATTAATACACTTGTTCCAGGAATTCAAAGTTTCTATTGAAACGGTAATCGATTGAAATTTGACTCAATATATACCTACTTCAAATTTTTGTGGTGCAAATTATGGTGCAAATAAAAAGGGTCCAGAAACTTATCGTCTCTAAACCCTTGATTTTCAGCTCCTGCTGCTGGACTTGAACCAGCGACCCTCTGATTAACAGTCAGATGCTCTAACCAACTGAGCTAAGCAGGAATAAATATATGTTTCAGCTTTTTAACGCTATCTGAACCAGCAACCCCGGAACTCTAACCATCCCGCTAGCTATCTGGAGAGCTAAGCAGGAATTTTATTGTACCAACCGTAGTTAAAGTGTAGGTTGACCCATTTATTAAACGGGCAGCAAAAATAGGG
>JANOXC010000042.1:0-2404 GCA_031418215.1 Bacteroidota bacterium | reverse complement strand
CCCGCACTATCACCGAATATCCATACTGAATTCCGATCCTGTGCAAGCACCGCTGTTGCATTAATAATTAGGAGGACTGTCAAGACTCTTTTCACAACATAAATATAGTAAATAATAAATGGCTGCAATGCAGCCATTTATTACTATTTATTATCGATTAATTACTAGTCTGGGTAATCTAAACAAGAAAGTGCTTCCTGCTACGCTAATTGTATAAATACCTGGGGGATAAACAGAAGAATTAATGTCATAAGAAATTGTATTTTTCTCAAGAAGAGCTTCAAGTTGGTAACATAAAATCTACAGTTTAAAACTGTGTCGGATTAATATTCATACAAAAAAAGGTTGGTTGAGTAATTTAATTGAAAGTTAATTGATTAATGAATATTCTCCAAAAAAAGTTTTGCACAAAGGTAAACCCAAGGCGATAAAAGTTTCCTGATTTCCTAAGTGTCCTTTGTTTTGGAATGGAAGAATTCCTGCTCGCAAGGGCAGGATTTTTTTTGCTTTTATTCAATAATTCCTTAACATCAAACGATACTGAGGAATTGAATAAGAATGAAAATATTACTAAAGCAATATTTACTTAGTTCATATCACTTTTATCACATCCCTTTTAATTCTGCAAGCATTGCATGACAAGATGCGATGGATGTAATAAAACATAATATGTTATTCATTTTACTTTTACTTTAGCTCAATAAAAAATAAACTACCCTATGCAATTTATATTAAGACCCTGGAAAACGGAAGATCTTGAAAGCCTGGTAAAGTTTGCGAACAACCCTGCCATTGCTCAAAACATGACTAATCAGTTTTCTCACCCTTATACGGTTGACAAAGGCAAAACCTTTATTGACATGGCGAGAAGTGGGAATCCCACACATATTTTTGCAATTGAAATTGATGGTCAGGCTTCGGGAGGCATTGGCTTGCACCAACAATCCGACATTCAATGTAAAAATGCAGAACTTGGTTATTGGTTGGCTGAACCCTATTGGGGAAAAGGAATCATAACAAAAGCGATTGTACAAATGGCGGACTATGGTTTTAAAACTTTTGATATTGAACGGATTTTCGCCAGGCCATTTGGTACAAACATCGGCTCTCAAAAAGCACTGGAGAAAGCAGGATTCAAACTGGAAGGCCGATTTGAGAAAACATTTTTTAAAAATGAAGTATATTTAGATGAGTTGATTTATGCTGTAAGGAGAGAAAAATAAATATCAAGCATAACTTATTCCATTTACCCAGCCTCAAATTTATTAGAACAGGAATTAATTCCTGTTCTAATAAATTCAATTATAAATTATTAAATCACACTTAATGCCGTGCTGCCAAAACAGGAGGAACCGGCTCCGGAACCACATTTTTGACCGGGTTTGTTGATTGCAAGTAAGCAAAAATGGCTTTTAACTCATCATCAGTCATATTCTTATACATAGGCCAGGGCATGGGTGGCAATAATGATCTTGCAGACGATAAACCTTTGTACTTTCCTTCGCGGATAGCAGTTATAAAATTACTTTCCTGCCAGCCACCTATTCCTGTTGGATCAGAGGTTAAATTAGCCGTATAGGAAATACCCCAAGGACCTTCCCAGGCTGTTAAATCGTTAGTAACAATCAGGCCTTTGCCTTCCATTTCCTTGCGGTTTACATCAGGCGGAGGAAGCTGTGACGGATGACCTGACAACAGCAATGAACTGTCGATTTCAGGACCCATTGCCGTCATTTTTTTTGGGGTATGACAATCATTACATCCTGCAATGGTAACAAGGTGTTCGCCCCATTGCTCCTGGCTTTCATATCCGCCATAATTGGGTTTTACAACGGCAGCAACCACAGATTGTTCTTCTTTAGGTTTTTCAGCACATTGCACTAAAAATAACATGGATGCCAAGCATCCCAAAAACATCAAAATGGTCATTTTTTTCATCGTGATTTGGTTTTAATAGTTATTATTCAAATATTTATGCAAAAAAAAATCCTTGTTTTAAAATAAGGTACTTATCAAATTGAGTGAAAGGTAAACAATAAGTTAATTTGTAAAATGAAGGAAATGATTTCAAAACAGGACTTATTAATCACGCTATGCATTACTATTTGCTATTGAATAATAACAATATTCGCAAAGGAATGGTATAAGTAGAATGGCTAATGTTATCACTTTAAACGGTTTTTGAATTGATTAAGCTTCCTAATTGAATCGAAGGGTGATTATATTTGTTGCCAAACCTCCTTATCTGTTACAAACCACATTGGCTCATTCTTGAATTAAGAACACGAAAAAAAATATGCTTATCAATACCCTTTCCATCATCATTCCTGTTTACAATGAAGGCAGGACCATACACCTTATCCTTGATAAAATTAAGGAAGTGAACATGGTTAACAATATTTCC
>JANOXC010000041.1:0-30615 GCA_031418215.1 Bacteroidota bacterium | reverse complement strand
TTCAACAATAAAATAAAAACAGTTTTCGGAATTGTTATGGACTGGGACATCAATGATGGTGTGGCAACCATTGTTGCTTATCAAACCGGTGATGTAAGCATGTATTTAAGCAATGGACAAATATATATTGGCGGGGCCGCTAAACTCCCTGTTAAAAATGCAGGACTCAATTTTGCCAATGAAGCCAAGCATTATATATCTAAAGCAACTGAAACGAAAGAAGCCCCTTTGCCTGATAAAAATTGTGTCCGTTTTTATTTATTGACCAATCATGGTAAGTTTACCTTCCAGGAAAAGTTCGAAAATCTTGAAAACAAAACATCAGCATGGACAAAGCTTTTCGATTTGGGAAATATTGTTGTAACTGAATATAGAAAAGTTGTCTTTAACAAATGAACATTTTGAAAAAAGACATTGAAAAAAGAGAAGATATTGAACTACTTGTAAATTCATTTTACGAAAAAGTGCAGGACAACAAAATACTGGGCCCTATATTTAATGATGTTGCTAAAGTGAATTGGGAAACACATTTGCCTAAAATGTATTCGTTTTGGGCAAGCTTGCTTTTAGGTGAGCAAAGCTATGCCGGCAATCCAATGACAAAACATATTGCATTAAGCAAATTAACTGAACTGAAGGAAACTGAATTTTCAGAATGGATTTTACTTTTCAATCAAACCGTTGATGAATTGTTTGAAGGACGCGGTGCCAATGAAGCAAAAACCAGAGCGGCTAATATTGCCAAGCTGATGTTACTTAAAATACAAACCGGTTGAAAAATGGCAGTGGGCAGTAGCAGTGGGCAGTAGGCAGTGGTATTAAAATATTATACCTTGATACTTACTTCTCAAACCATTTTAAACCTCTCAGTATCCGTAGTTATTTCAACGTAGGATACAGAAACTTTAAACCCGGAGCTTTATACTTTAAACTGAAAACCAAAAAAGTGCTGTAATGTTTGTATTACCAAACACTGCAGCAGGTTCAATATCATTCTTCTTGTAATACTTTATGGCGTCGTAAAATCAAAAGAAACCGGGCTTCCACTAAACAACACCGGGTTTTTACTCCAAGTCTCCAGTGAATTTCGATGTCGTACAGCAATGTAATAAGTGTGTCCCGGTATGGCAGTTAAAAATTGTGCAGTGGCTTGACCGGTATTTAATAAAAGTGCATTCTTCGATTCCAATAAAATATAAGGGCTCACATCATCATACAACCTTATCGTTATTGAATCAGTAGCATTTGCATTGACATTTAATCCTGAATTAAAAAGCAAGGGAACCATTAAATCAGCAAAAGAATTATAAAATCCTTCCAGCAATACTTTCAGGTTAAAAGTGGTATTGCAATTATTCACGGTCATGGTAATTAAACTACTTGAAGCGGGGCTTCCTGTTATACAACTTGCATTGTTTGTCATGATGCACTGAACGGTATTACCAGTAACCAGATTTGCATCTGTATAAACTGCACTGTTGGTACCCGCATTTGATCCGTTCTTTTTCCATTGGTAAATAGGTGTTACTCCACCATTGAAAGGTGTAGCCGTAAATTTATTGATGGCACCGGTGCAAGATGGATTGCCTCCTGTAGTAATTGCCACTGTTACCGCAGCAACTCCGGCAGTATTTACTACGATAGATTGACTCGCTGTTGCCGAACATCCAAAAGCATCTGTATAAGTATACATAATGTTATGCGTCCCTGCTCCTGCTGTAGCGGCATTAAAAACACCTGCTGTAACACCGGGTCCGCTGTAAGATCCTCCTGCAGGACTGCCACCTGTTAATGTTAAAGGTGAGGCATTGGTGCAACATGCAGCAAATGGACTGAGTGTAACTGTTAAGCTGCATTGTTTCAATATAGTAAACTGTTCGAAGATTGTTGGTGTAACTAAATTGTTGGTTACCAACTTCGCATTTAAAGTATCGCCATTAATATCAATTACCATTGATCCATAAATTGCAACATCAGATGTAACCATAGCATTGTGTGGATAATCAGTTGATGTTCCACCAACCGTTTGACCCGAACAACCAACCACAGCGTACACCGTTCCGATAAAACTATTTGTATTGGATTTTATATAAGGTGTTGGATTTGTTCCGCTGGTTCCGCTCACTTTGTTGGCTGTGGCAAAGGTGCTTTCATCACCGAAATGATTTCGTATTAAAAACGATCGTTCGTAAGAGTGACTATGGCCGGCTAATACAAGGTCTACTTTAAAAGACTCTAACAAAGGAACAATGTTGGTTCGCATGTTCACTAACTCAATTTCTGTATCACTGTCGTGCGAGCCTTTAGAATAAGGTGCATGATGAAAATAAACGATGGTCCATTTTTGCGTATTGGCCGTTAAATCATTTTGGAGCCAGTTATACATGGGGCTGCCCGCAGTATTCAAAGCGCCGTAACTATCCAATGAAATGAAATGAATATTTCCATAGTTGTACGAATAATACTTTGGTGTATTAGATGCAATACCTCCGGCTTCTGCCAACTGCGGCGTAGTAAAAGCTGTAAAATAATGAACGGAAGTTCCCAAACTGGCAGCACTTTGATAGCCCGATTGAGCATAATCGTGATTGCCTGGCGAAGGCCATGCACAGGTCTTTTTAAACATACTTTCATAACGGTAATTAAAAACATAGTTGGTGTATTCTACTTCCGTACCATTACTATAAGCATTATCGCCCAGCCATAGCCAGCAATCGGTATAAGTATCTGCTGTATAATTCTGATAAGCATTTCTCACACCATCAGAATTAACTGTTCCAGATCCAAAATCGCCTGTTACCCAAACTCGTGTTGGTTTAATTGTACCGGTAACTGGAGGTGTAATAAAATAATTTTCATCATCGCCCATCAATAATGCTGTTGAAGAACCAATGGCATAATAGTATTTTGTATTCGGGGTAAGTCCTGTAATTTGTACATTATGCTCTGTAATAGAACTGGGATCATTGAACTGACTAAATAATGATGTTGGTGATAGTCCGTAATAAATTCTTGAGTTGGAGGCTGCCGAAGTCCTCCAACGAATTCTGATGCTTGTTGGTGTTGCAACTTGCAAATAAGGCCCGCGAGACAATACCGGAGAGGATGCTTGGTTGCCTACTAATTCAAGGTCAAAAGTTAGGTCGGTACTGGCACTCGTACGCTGATGAACTTCCACTGCAATAACATTGTTTCCATTGGTAAAAAAGGAAGATGAGATTGTCGCTACCTGTGGTGTATTACCATCGTCTGCAGCATCTGCTAAAGCTAACGTATTATAGGTAATTAGAGTTGGTGCTGCCACCATATTATTACGAAACGCTTCCACGCCATTTATATATACAACAATGCCATCGTCGCGTCGCACATTAAAAGTGAAATTGGCAAATGTGAGGATATTGGTAATGTTCACTGCTTTTCTAAAATAGGTAGTTACATATTTATTAGAAGTGCTCGGTCCATAACTGATTACAGTTCTCTCATCGCCATCACCATATCCCAACGGTGCATAATTCGATTTCCAGGAAGTATCAATAAATGATGTTGCAATCCACGATGTGCCCTGGTTAGATCCATTGTCCAGGTATTTCCACTTGGAAAAATAGGGTATAAGTACCTGATTGGCGGAAACACTTGTGGTAATCAGTAGCAAAAAAAAGCTTACAATCAATTTCATCCCAATAAATTAAGTTACCAAACTTGCAAATAATAATTCATTCCTGCAATTAATTACCTGCTTATTTTAGTGCAACAGCGCCAATTCACGATTGGAAGCGAAGCAGTGGCGACAATTGAAGTATTGGTTGGTTTATTTCCGGGATTTAGATCCATGGTTTATTGTCATTCAAACCCTTTCAACTCTTTCAAACTTGAAAAAGCAGCAAACTAAAACAATTCAAACTACCACCAACCATTTCAAACCCTTTAAACCTAATACACGCAACTACTCCTTGCCCCACTTCATCACCATTACCAAATCATTTTCCAACGGAAGATATGCGTAGTCATAACATAATTTATATATAAACCCTTTCTTTCCGGCACAAGTATGTGTGAAGTAACGAAAATTAAATCCTTTATCATATAATTTTTCTTTTGGGATCTTTACTTCTCCATTAACAGGAATAACTTCCCCCAGTATTTTTCTGTTCTTGCGAAGGATACTATTAATACTCCGCATTTCCGTTACTCCATAATTATTTATTTTGTTATTGTAATTGCTGCGGCATTGGTCATCGCAATATTTTTTATCAGACCGGCCTTGCAATGGCTCGCCACATTGGCGACAACTACGATAGTCATTCATGAAGTTGATAGTATAGGTTAGGAGAACAAAAATAAAAAAACCAGAACCATTTGCAAGTGTTTCGAATCATTTTTATTCGGAAATAAACGGTTATCATCCGACTGTACTAAATTGTTGCTATAATTTTGCTCCGCATTACATATCAATATATATAATTAAATTTAACCACTAACTTAAAATTAAAAAAACATGAACAGTTTAAGAAACAGTGTACGCCTCATCGGAAATCTCGGAGCAGATCCGGAGGTAAAAGAATTTGCCAAAGGGAAAAAAGTTGTGAAATTAAACCTTGCAACCAATGAAACCTACACCAACCAGGAAGGCAATAAAATAACTGATACCTGTTGGCATAATTTGGTTGCTTGGGGTAAAACAGCCCTGTTTGCAGAAAAATATCTCGGCAAAGGAATAGAGGTAGCCATTGAGGGAAAATTGACAAGCAGGAGCTATACTGATAAAGAAGGAAAGAAAAAATACTTCACGGAAATTGTTGTGAATGATATTTTAATGCTTGGTAAGAAAAGTTCTTCCTAGCATACATTTGCTAATTATTTGTAAATACTTGTTGATTGCTATAAATTAATTTAAGTTTTACAAATATCCAAATTAGCACTCCCCTCTACTCGGTACTAATTACTCTATACTCAGTACTAACTACTCAATACAAAATAAAAAGACGCAAATCAGGAAAGCTAACCTTGATTTTTTCCTGCCTTTCTCTTTTTCTCCGTTTGACCACGCGGGAGGGAATTGGCAGGAGCGTCTTTGTTTATTCTCACGCATAAATAGTATAAACAAATCCTAATTATCAACAACTACTTATTATTTAAGGAGGTATTTTCTTGAATTATATATATTCACCACTTCTACTGAATTTCATTTAGCATTTGCATGTCAACCCAAGCTTCCCTTTTACTAAAAAAATATTTTGGCTACGACAGTTTCCGTCCATTACAGGAAGAGGTTGTTAAAACTGTGATGACCAATACAGATGTCTTACTACTGATGCCGACAGGTGGTGGAAAATCCATCTGCTTTCAATTGCCCGCTTTGATGAAGGAGGGAACAGCCATTGTTATCTCGCCGCTTATTGCCTTGATGAAAGATCAGGTAGAAGCCCTGAAGGCTAACGGCATCTCTGCAGAATTTATTAATTCATCTTTAAACTATGCCGATGAAGCAGCCATTATTAATCGCTGCAAACAACAGGAGCTGAAATTACTATATATATCGCCGGAGCGTGCCATCGCAATTAAAGATAGCCTGTTAAATGATTTTAAAATCTCTATGGTGGCTATTGATGAAGCGCATTGCATTTCCTCATGGGGTCATGATTTTCGCCCTGAATATCAACAACTGAAGTTCCTGAAAGAAAAATTTCACGATGTTCCCTTCATCGCATTAACAGCTACTGCCGATAAAATTACACGCAGGGATATTGTAAAGCAATTGGGTTTAGAAAATCCTTCTGTATATATCTCTTCCTTCGACAGGCCGAATCTTAGTCTTACCGTTTCCAAACACAGTAAGGAAAAGGAAAAAATGGAAGACATCCTGGCATTGATCAACAGGCACCCCGGTGATTCAGGTATCATTTATTGTTTGTCGCGCAAAGGAACAGAGCATGTTGCTGATAAATTAAAACAAAAGGGAATCTCATGCAGCCATTACCATGCAGGAATGTCAAGTGAGGACAGGAGCGCTGTTCAGGAAGCATTTACCAAAGATGAAATTAATGTCATCTGTGCAACGATTGCCTTCGGCATGGGTATCGATAAATCAAATGTGCGATATGTTGTTCATTACAACCTTCCAAAAAATATTGAAGGTTATTACCAGGAGATTGGTCGTGCCGGAAGAGATGGTTTGCCCTCTGAAACAATCTTATATTACAGTCTGCGTGATATTATTCTCCTTCGTGATTTTGCACAACAAAGCGGGCAACGTGAACTGAACCTGGAAAAACTAAAGCTGATCCAACATTATGCGGAAGCAGGTATCTGTCGTCGTAAAATATTACTCAATTATTTTAGTGAAAGCATGACGGCTAATTGCGGTAATTGCGATGTATGCCTCCATCCGCCAAAATATATTGACGGTACTGTGATTGCACAAAAGGCGCTTTCCGCATTAACACGCATGAATGAAAAAGCCGGTTTTACGATGCTGATCAATGTACTAAGAGGCTCCCGAAATGCCGATGTATTACAGCATGGCTTTGATAAAATAAAAACCTACGGTGCCGGTCATGATCTATCATTTGCCGACTGGCAGTCTTACCTTTTGCAAATGCAGCAACTGGGGTTAATTGAAATTGCTTACGACGAAAATTATACCTTAAAGGTAACAACTTTCGGCAAGCTGATTCTTGAAGGAAAATCTGACATCCATTTTGTACAGCCTGAAATGTATAAACCGCTTGTTAAGGAAAAGAAAGCAATAGCAGCTGAACCGGAGCTTCAAAAAAACTCCGTGCTGTTTGAAAAGTTAAGGAAGTTAAGGAAGTTAATTGCAGATAGCGAAGGATTGGCTCCTTATCAGGTATTTAGTGATAGCACATTAATGGCCATGGTACATTCACTGCCTTCTACCAACCTTGAAATGAAAAACATTTCCGGTGTGTCACAAAAAAAACTGGATCGATACGGCGTAGATTTTATGAAGATCATCATAGAATATATGGCGGCAACCGGAATCACACAAAAAGTTGACGTGGAACAAATGTTAAGTGATGAACAACTCAAATTATTCATTGAAGAAATGAAGGAAAAGCATGTTCGCCTTTCACATTTTGCATTGGGGAAAATACTGCTGGGATCAGAAAGAACCGGAATGGACGAAGTGGGGTTTACACTTTCATTTTTTGGCGCTTTAAAAAATATTACCAAGTACACAGCCATCAGGCCAAGGCTTTCGGCTTACTTTGAAAAAAATATATATACTGCAATCACACAGCAATTAGATACCTTTTTCTTTCCTCCTGTTTATAATCATCTTCAACAAAATGAAAAAGGGTCATTAATTGAATCCGTACAAAAATTTCCAATAGAAAAACCAACAGCATCGATTACCAATCAGCATATTGCTGAGTTAAGAAAAACCTATCCGCGTTCCCATGAACCCTGGAAGGAAAAAGAAATAAAATTGTTTCATGAAACGGTGGAACAAACCAATGATATTGATTTTCTGTCACAGACTTTTCAACGCAGCCCGAATAGTATCAAAGCGGCTTATGAGAACATGATAAAGAACAGGGGCGCAGTTGCTGAATGAGGTCTCCGACCCTTCTGTAGTCCCATAGGTGTCTCCCCGTATCTTGAGTGTCTCCCCTTTTTTTGGGGACACTGAAGTTTGAACTAGCATCATAAAAACTTCAGCGTCCCTAACCGAGACACTGAAGAAACGAGGGATGTGCACGGAGACACTGAAGAGACGTGGGATGAATTGGGCGGCAATGAAGAAATGTGTGTTATTCCCAATTAACACGCAAACCAAATCCCTGTTGTATGCTGATGTTTGAAACCGTCTTCAGCTCGGGAATGGAGGTAAAATTAACGCCCGGTTGTATTTCATAATACAAATGGGCCCTTTTCCAAAATTCACTTTTACGTGCTATCTTAAAGTCGACTCCCATTGGAATAAAAACTGAAGCATTAAAATTATTTTTATTATTAAATCTTTCTGTCTTGCTTGTTGAGCTTTCAGAATAATAATAAGGGGTGTAAGATCCATTTGTATACTGCGCATCTCTATAACGATAATCGCTGTAATAGATCTCTGTACTTGCTTTAACTGAAAATCCGATACTGGCTCCTGCTCCTCCAAATAATGACCAGCGCACATCAGGATTTGTTCTGCAAATAACTGAACTGGTCAACCTTACCTGATCCGATGTATAATTCATATCAAAATTCTTTATTTTGACAGAGTCAAGATAAATTATTTGTCCGGTTTGAGAGGAAGTTAAAGTGTCGGTTATATTTCTTTCCTCATTATATAAACCGTTTGTCAGCGTGGTAGCGGAAAAATAACTTACCCCAAATCGTAAAAGGGGATTTGCTTTATAGGCCGTTTTGTCATTGTTCCTGAAAAGCAGCCCTACCATGGCGGTAAACGCTCCATTGGTCATCATTCCTGAACCTTCATATTGAGAATAATTCGACAAATCATTTTTCAGCAATAATGATTGAGGAGCGAGTTTCCTGAAGTCATCAATCGTACCATAAGTGTTTTGTTCGGAGTAAAATCCAGGCAGAATGTAAATGTCATGAACGCTTACTTTTGATAAAGTTGCTGTTTGCTCCTGACCAAATAGGGTATTTGAAACGGAAATCAAGAATACGATTGACAAAATGTTGATTGCTTTCATTACTGGATTTAAATTTAAGTTGTTTCTAAACGACCTTCGACAATAGTTATTGCGATTACTTTGCATAATGTTGTACTAAGGTTTACGGCAAAGATTTTATATTTTGGACGTTGTATAATTTTTATTTAACCTTCCCTGCATCTGCCATTTTCATTGCTTCATATGCATTTATAATGCCTCCGCTTTTGCAGAGTGTTTCGAATTTTACCGTTTCTCTTTCCCAAATGTTTAGAGAAGGCTTAAGGACCAATCTCTTTTTATAATCTGTGGATGATGCCAACAAAATATCAATTAATTCATTCGGCTTCAATTCAGGATGATAAGACAGAATTAATGCAGCAATACCTGCAACGACATTTGCAGCAGGGCCACTTCCGCTATGACTGCTGTATTCATTATTCAAATCCGTAGAATATATACCTGCTCCAGGTGCAAAAATGTCAACATAGTTTTGCCCGTAATTGGAATAAACATAAACCATCGAGTCACCTTTACTTTTTCGTGAAGCGCCAACACAAATAAAATTTGTCGCCTTTGATTTATCGGGATAAATTCCAGTTGGAAAATTTACTTCCTGGTCGAGGTTCTCAGCATTATCACCTGCACTTCTAACAATCAATACATTTTTGAGCTCGGCATACTTAATTGCATCATCTACAAATTCTCTTTGTGGTGAAATTTTTTTTCCGAAATTCATACAAATAATATCTGCTCCATTGTTAACAGCATAATTAATAGCAAGCGCTACATCTTTATCTCTCTCATCGCCCTTTGGTATTGCTCTTAAAGACATAATTTCAACATCCGTTGCAATACCATCAATTCCTAATTCATTATTTCGTATTCCTGCAATAATAACGGCTGCAGAGGTGCCATTGCCGGAATTAGGGCCAATCACATCAGGATTGCCATAATGTGTATCATTAATGTCATTGGTATTGTCTCCAATTATGTCTCTTGGGTTAAAATCCAAATTCAAATTTTTTTCTAATCTGATTTTATTATTATCCGTAGCCCTTAATAGTTCGCTTTCTGAAAAACCACTCAAATACATCTTTCTTAAATAATAAATTGCTCCAAGGAGGGCATTATCATCTGTAGAAATACCTGTAAGATCCTCCAGTTTCTTTATATCCCGACCCGTTTTCTCTTTAACAACTGCAAGTGAATTTAGAAATTTAACTGCTGTCTCTTTTAGATACTCCTTTTCCTTTCTTCTTTTTTCCAACTCTTTATCATATAACTTTTTTGCAGTTTCATAATTCGCGTCAACCTTACCCAATTTATAAATCCTGGTATATTCGTAATTTTCATATTCAATATTTTCCCCCTTTGCATTACCGATAAAATTCCAACCATTGATATCATCAACATATCCATTATTGTCATCGTCGATACTATTATTTGGTATTTCCTTTTTATTAGTCCACACTTTCCCTGCTAATTCCGGATGCTTAATATCAACTCCGACACTAATTAATGCAACCACAATTGTTTTTTTTGACTGCCTGCTTATTAATAATTCATTATATGTTTTATTGACGCTTGCTCCCAACACTTTATCTTCCCTCCAATCAAAGTTTTGCCAGTTGTATTTTTTTCCAAGATTTGCCTTTGTCGAGAGATCTTGTGCAAAAGATATAATGGTGGAAATAAACATTATTGAAAAAACTAAAATGAATTTGTTCATATCTGGAATATTCGTTAATTGATTTGATTATTGTTATTGTACACCGTGCGATAAACTTATTCGTTGATGATTCATTACTTAAAAATGCAAGCATACGTCTTAATACTTGAACTTAGACTGCTCCAAATTATACAAAAAACTACTTATTAGTCTTTTGCTTCCAATAATTACAAATCACAGTCTCACCACCAAAGGTCTTATATTCAACCTGTATTTTATCTTCTCCCATTTTTTTTACATAACACGCATAAGGTGGCCAGTTTGGCATTATGCCGACTGCCGAAACCGCTTTCCCTGAAACCGCATTTGAAAAAAAATAAGCCAATCCCTCTGATGAAATTAATACAAAATCATTATTTAAATACCTGAATTCAATTTCTTTTTTAGGTTCTCCATCTTCGGATTTTATTTTTTCCCAAATGCCTAAAAGATCTTGCGGTACGATGCTGTCCATCCTTTGCTCATCTTCAAGTTGCCTGGAGTAATAATATTTTTGCCTTTCAATAAATCCCGGGCAATTGCTCATATACTTGTAAACCAGGACTTTTTTCTCTTTAAATAGTTTTGGCCGCCATCCGAAAAAATTAACATGTCCGGTTTTGCCTTCCTGAATTTTAAAACATTGTTCAAGAACTCCTTTCCTGGTGATAAATTTTACCCCCACTGCTGATGTTCCAGGGAATATGCCGGGCTTCATTTCATATTTATCAGAAAAGGCTTCTTCAACACAACTTTGCCTCTTTAGCCAATTGATCAATGAATCGTAACTGTGTTCGAAGGTTATTTGAAAACCGCTTCCCGGTCCATTAAAATAGGAAGTTCCGTTCCTGTAAAAGTGAATTTGTTTTTTTATTGATTTTTCCGCTTTCCGGATATTGCCATTATATATTGACTTGCAGTTAAGTTCCGCTTCCTGAGCTGTGGCTTTTGTCAGCACAAAAAATGAAATCATAAAAATAAAAATTAACTTCATTCCATTGTTATTTTTAAAAGCTACATCGCCAATCAATCTGAAATTACAATTTCGAAAAATGATAGATAAAATTAGTGCTGGTAATTTTAAAATGATTTTTTTTGTAAAGCATGCAAGCACCCTCATTATCCAATTGTGTCACTACATTTAATGCTGAAAGTTTATTTTCAGCACACCACAATTCGGCTCTGATGATCAATTTGCTGCCTAATCCTTTTCCCCGATAATTTTCATCAACAGCAATCAAACCAATTGCTCCCCCTCCTTCTGATTTTACAACAGTTACAAATCCTGTTATTGCTTCATTCTCCAAAGTCACAAAGAAATCATCTGCAATCGACCGGTCTAGCGATTTTCTTAACCAAATCAGATAAAGCTCATCATATTTATTGTTCAAATTAGTATCCATTTTAAACCTGGACTTCCATCCGCTCTGCAAAGCCAGTTTAATAAGTTGTTCATTGCTGTCTCCATGATAGGAAATGACATTATCAACTTTGCTATTATTAATTGTAGATATTTTTTTTTTGTAATTAACCTTGGTATCCATTAACAATACATTCTGATTTTCTAAAATCGGCTGTCGTACTTTTGAAAAAATATATATTATATCAAAGCCAACTGCATTTAATTGATGCAAATCAGTTATCACAGTATCAACATAAACTTTTGCTATCCTTCGGGAAAAAAAATCACTGTCCCATTTCAGCTCTTCAAAATTCATAGGTTGACCCGTTGATTAACAATGTATACAGGTCTGTTTTTGGTTTGGTCAAAAATTCGACCTATATATAATCCTACAAAACCAATACTTGCAATAATAAGTCCTGACAATAGCCATATTGAAGAAATGATGCTGGTATAACCCATTACCTTGATGGCACCAATTTTTAGCTGGTACAGGTAGTAAGCAGCAAAAATAAAAGCACATAAAGAAATAAGCAACCCGAATTTTATCAATAAAATTAAAGGCTTGGTGGAAAAAGAAAGTATAACATTCACCGCCAGCCTGATCAGTTTATTCATGTCATAAGTAGAACTACCTTCAAACCGCTGATTATGTTTTACGTCAACAGTTGACACGTCGAATCCCACCCAACGCACCATTGCCGGAAAAAATTTTACATAATCATCGATTTGTAAAACAGCATCAATCACTTTTCTATGGAATATACCGAAGTTGGCAATGGAAGGTGTTTGAGTAGTATCAGTTAAGTACTCAAATACTTTATAAAAAAAACGGGAAACTGCCTTCTTGAGAAAATTATCTTGTCGGTTTTCTCTCTTAGCCAACACAACATCATGCCCTTCAATTGCCTTATTATACAACTTAATTATTTCAGTAGGATCATCCTGCAGGTCGCAATCCATTACAACGACCCACTCGCCTTTTGCATGCGACAAGCCGGCTATGATTGCTGCATGCTGTCCGAAATTCCTGCTCAATCTTAACCCTTTTACTTTCTCATTTTTTTTTGCCTCTTCCATGATGGCCTTCCATGAATTGTCAGGACTGGCATCCTCCACCAATAGTATCTCATAAGAATTAGTAAAGGAACTTACGATTTGATCGATTTGCCTGACCAATTCCGGCACAATCTTCTCTGCTTTGTACACCGGACTCACGATGGATAATTTTACTTCACTCATACCATGTTGCTTTGCAGACTTATATATATTATTTTCTCAGTGACACTAAACCCCTATATCAGAGTTCTTATTATTAAAGTTCCGAAATTAAACAACATTCCCGGATTAATATCCCAATGCCATACCCAGCCACTTTTCAACCACTTCAACCTTCATTTTCTTTCGCTTCGCATAATCCTTTACCTGGTCAGCTTGTATTTTACCAAGCCCGAAATATTTAGCGTCAGGATGTGCAAAATACAAACCACTAACAGCAGCAGTAGGATACATAGCAAGGCTTTCCGTCAACTGAATGCCGGTATTTTTTTCTACATCCAGCAACTTCCACAGGGTGATCTTTTCCGTATGGTCAGGCTGGGCGGGGTAACCCGGTGCAGGACGAATACCCTGGTATTTTTCCTTAATCACCTCTTCGTTACTAAGTTTTTCATCTTTTGCATAACCCCAGTATTCAGTCCGCACCTTTTTATGCAAGAGTTCAGTAAAGGCTTCCGCCAATCGGTCAGCAAGCGCTTTCAACATAATGGAAGAATAATCATCGTGATCTTTTTCAAATTTTTCGATCCATTTTTCAATGCCGAATCCTGTGGAAACGGCGAAGGCTCCTATGTAATCATACTTCGGTTGCTGATCACTGACCTCTCCCCCGGCCCCTCTCCAAGAGAAAGGGGTGATGGATGCCAAGGCATCATTAATTTTCTGTAAAACAAAATCAATATTGTTTAATACCTCATCATTCGTAAAACGGATGACTTTATACCCTAATTCATTTAATTCGTATGTTCTACCTTCATCATACTCTTGCTGAGTTGTATGAATCTCTCCATCAACTTCAATGATTAATTTCTTTTCAATACAGATGAAATCAGGAATAAAAATATCCAATGGATGCTGCCTTCTGAATTTATAATTCAACTTATTGTTTCTTAACTCTTGCCACAATTTATCTTCAGCAGGAGTAGGATTATGCCGCATGTCTTTTGAATATGGCAATAGTTTCTGCCAACTTTTCAACGAAGTGGTAAAGTATCTCGGTGTTTCATCAGACAACGAAGTTGTCGTAAAAGTCCCCCTCTCTTTTGGAGAAGGGCTAGGGGTGAGGTCAGCAGACCTAATAAAATCCGACAAAGCAATATTCCGCTGCCCTTCCGACTTTAGTGTTTGCTGCCTTAGTGTATGTAAAGTTGCAATTGACTTTTCTGTTTCTTCAGGATCATATAAATATATATCATCTCCGACAGATTTAGCAGGATAAATGCCAATCACTGCTTTTGCGGTAAGCCATTTTTCATTGATGATTTTTTGCAACATCTGCTGCGCTTCATTAAAAAGTTTTTTGGCTTCAGTACCACGTTCTTTATCATCAAATATTTTAGGGTAACTCCCTTTCATTTCCCAACTGATAAAAAAGGGCGTCCAATCGATGTACTCAGCAATTTCGACCAATGGATAATCCGAAAAAACTTTATTGCCTATTAATGCTGGTACAGTGTTTACTGAATTGCTAAGTATATGTTTATTCGACCTTGCCTCATTGATGGAAATAAATTTTGTTTGTGCCCTGTCTGCTTTATGATATTCTCTGGTGCGGGCATTTTCTGCTTTTACTTCTGCAATAAAATTATCACGTAATTCTTTTGACAATAAATTACTCACCACCGGAACGCTTCGTGATGCATCATTTACATGCACAACAGGATGTGCATAGTGTGGCTCTATCTTCACTGCTGTATGAACCTTACTGGTTGTTGCTCCGCCAATTAATAATGGTATGGTAAACCCTTCTCTTGTCATCTCCTTTGCAACATGCACCATTTCATCCAATGAGGGTGTAATCAATCCACTCAACCCAATAACATCAACTTGCTCACGCCTTGCTGTCTCCAGAATTTTTTCACAGGGCACCATCACACCAAGGTCAACAATATCATAGCCGTTGCAAGCCATCACAACACCTACAATATTTTTACCGATGTCGTGCACATCGCCTTTCACAGTTGCAAGTAATACTTTACCATTTTTCGATCCTACAACTTTATCTTTTTCAAGATATGGTTCCAGGTATGCTACTGCCTTTTTCATCACCCTTGCACTCTTCACCACCTGCGGCAAAAACATTTTACCGGCACCAAACAAATCACCCACTACATTCATCCCTGCCATCAATGGCCCTTCAATAACATGCAATGGCTTGGCATATTTCAATCGTGCTTCTTCAATGTCTGTTTCTATATAATCTGTAATGCCTTTTACCAACGAATGGGAGATCCTTGCCTCCACATTTCCCTGTCTCCATTCTTCTTCCTGTTGCTCTCGATCTGCTCCTTTTCCTTTCACTTTTTCTGCATGCACAATCAGTCGTTCTGTTGCATCTTCTCTCCTGTCGAGCAAAACATCTTCCACTAATTCCAGTAAATCTTTTTCTATTTCATCATACACCTGTAGTTGTCCGGGGTTCACAATTCCCATATCCATTCCATGCTTTACGGCATGATATAGAAATGCTGCATGAATGGCTTCCCTTACATGGTCATTACCACGGAAAGAAAATGAAACATTACTAACACCGCCACTCACCTTGGCATACGGAAGATTTTCTTTAATCCATTTGGTAGACAGAAAAAAATCCAAAGCATTTCTGCGATGCTCATCCATGCCTGTTGCAACGGGAAAAATATTGGGATCAAAGATGATATCCTGAGGAGCAAATTTTACTTGATCAACTAAAATATCATATGCCCTTTTACAAATTTCAACCCTTCGTTCCAATGAATCGGCTTGTCCTTTTTCATCAAACGCCATTACAATAATAGCGGCACCATACTTCTTCACTACTTCCGCCTGTCGAATAAATTCTTCTTCTCCACCTTTCATCGAAATTGAATTCACAATTGATTTTCCCTGTGTGCATTTCAATCCTGCTTCAATAGCCTCGAATTTAGAGGAATCGATCATGATGGGTAATTTTGAAATGTCGGGCTCGGAACCAATGAGGTTTAAATATTTTGTCATGGCAGCAACAGCATCCAACATACCTTCATCCATGTTAATATCGATGGCTTGTGCGCCGCCTTCTACCTGATCGCGTGCAACGGAAAGCGCCTCTTCATAATTGTTTTCTTTGATCAGGCGAAGGAATTTTTTCGAACCTGTTACATTGGTGCGTTCACCAACATTCATAAAATTTGATTCAGGCCGCAACGTTACTGCTTCCAGTCCGCTCAGTCTCAAATATTTTTCAATGACAGGAATTTTTCGGGGTGGTGTTTTATGCGCATGCTTTGCAATATGCCTGATGTGTTCAGGCGTAGTACCACAACATCCACCAACAATATTAATGAAACCACTCTTTAAAAAGTCATCAACCTGTACACACATCTGCTCAGGTGTTTCATCATATTCACCAAATTGATTCGGTAATCCGGCATTGGGATAACAGGAGATATAAAAGGGGGCCTTCTCACTCAGCTCTTCCAGGTATGGACGCATCTCCTTGGCTCCAAGTGCACAATTTAAACCAATGCTCAATAAATCAACATGAGAAACAGAATTTAAAAAAGCTTCTACTGTCTGGCCGCTTAATGTTCTGCCGCTGGCATCAGTTATAGTACCACTGATCATAACAGGCAGCTTCGCCCCTTTTTCTTCAAACACAGTTTGTACTGCAAACAATGCTGCTTTTGCATTGAGCGTATCAAAAATGGTTTCAATAATTATCAGATCAACACCGCCATCCATCAATCCACGCACTTGTTCTGCATAAGCAGTCGCTATTTCATCAAATGTCACGGCACGATATCCCGGATCATTTACATCCGGTGACAACGATAATGTTTTATTGGTGGGGCCAACAGCGCCGGCAACATATCTTATTGCAAGATGATCGCCTGTTATATCAGATCCTACTTCATCAAATCGTTCACTTCCCGAAACAACTTTGTTTTTTTGGTTGGAAACGGATAATATATATTCCGCCACAGCTTGCCTGGCAATTTTTGCTGCTTCAAAATTGATTTCATAAGCCAATTCCTGCATACCATAGTCGGCCAATGAAATCAACTGTGAATTAAAAGTGTTGGTCTCAATAATATCGGCTCCTGCCTCAAGGTATTCCAGGTGAATTGCTTTGATGATATCAGGTTGTGTGAGCGACAATAAATCATTGTTCCCCTTTAATGACATGTGCCAGTCTTTGAATCGTTCACCACGGTACTGCTCTTCTTCCAGCTTGTATCGCTGAATCATAGTCCCCATGGCACCATCAATCACCAACACCTTTTGCGCTAAAACATTACGAATTTCCATATACTATACTGGTTGCTTTAAATTTTTGATCAATTTAATATGATAAAATGGCCGGGGGAAGCCAAAAAAAAATCTCCCACTAAAGTCGTGAGAGATGCATATATTAAATAATATGTTATCTGATCTGCGACTTATCTATCCCCGTTCAACAGGGTAGGAATTGCCACCGTTTGCTGCGCTTAGTTCACTAGTAAACTAACTGCAATACAATGGTTGGCAAGGTATCAAAGGGCTCATTCCCTCCACCTTTCTTGATAAGCTGTTGCCCCGGAGGGCCTTTTTAAAGAACGTGAGGCGAAAGTACGTTGAAATGCCATCAATACAAAAACTTTGAACAGATTTTTCGAATTTCGCTGTTAAAGTCAAAGAAATTTACCAAAGCCCCCTTTAGCATCGGGCAAATTTTACCTTTGCGCTCTCAAAACTAAATTTTATAGAATTATGAAAAGACAGTTAGCACTATTTTCCATGATGGCCTTATTGCTGAACCCGGTTTTTGCCCAAACGAAAAAGTATCCCGCTTCAGTCGGTATTATGGGTGGGCTTACAGAGTACAGCGGCGATCTTGGCCAGGGCATGTATACCTTCACAGATGCAAAAGCTTTTGCAGGATTGTCTTTCGGCTATTATGTCAATACGCACCTGGATTTTGAATTCAACACTTCATTGGGTCGATTGGGTTATACTGAACCGCATAATTTGAAATTTGACACCAGGCTGTGGCAATCAAATATTCATTTTCGATTTAAAGTGCTTGATGCTGAAAAGTATAAAGTAGTTCCTTATTTACTGGTTGGAGCAGGTGTAGCCTTTTATAGCGACTTTTCATTAAAGACTACTGATGGCGGCGTTGATGTTCCTCCGCGTAATGGAAGTGGTGCCGATGTCTTCTTGCCTTTTGGTGCAGGAGCTCAATATCAGATAAACGACCGTTGGAATATATATATACAGGAAACGTTTGCTTATACTGATCATGATGACAGAGACAATGAAGAACGCAATACCAATGATGCCTTTGTATTACATACTGTAGGACTGAGTTATAATTTCGCTTTTGGAAAAGATGAAGATAAAGATGGGGTAAAAGATAAGCGTGATAAATGCCCTCAAACACCTCTTGGCATTGCTGTTGACAATATTGGATGTCCATTGGATAATGACAGTGATGGCATCGCTAACTACCTCGATAGCTGTGTAGAAGTAAAAGGCGTAGCAAGTGCTCACGGATGCCCCGATGCTGATGCTGACAGCATAACCGATAAAGAAGATGAATGCCCTACTGCCTATGGCCCATTAGCGTTAAAAGGTTGCCCCGATAAAGATAAAGATGGCATCCTTGACAAAGATGATAAGTGCCCCGATGCGGCAGGTACCTCATTAACACAGGGCTGTCCTGATACCGATGAAGACGGAGTTGCTGATGCTGACGATGATTGCCCTTCAGAGAAAGGAAGTGCTGCAACACGTGGTTGCCCTGATAAAGATACCGACGGTGTAGCGGATAAAGATGATAAATGCCCCGATGTTGCAGGGACGGTAGCAAACAATGGATGCCCAGAAGCTCCTTCAGTTGTATTGCAGGGAATTCAGTTTGATACAGGAAAAGATATCATCAAGAAATCATATAACGCAATATTGAACAAGGCAGTTGATGTGATGAAGGAAAACGCATCATATAAATTATCAATTGAAGGCCATGCTGATAACACAGGCAGCGAAGAAAGAAATGCAGCATTAAGTGAGAACCGTGCAAAAGCGGTAATGCAATACCTGATCAATAAAAAAATTGACCCATCAAGATTACGTGCTAAAGGTTTCAGTTCATCAATGCCTGTTGAATCAAATGATACTGCTGCCGGACGTGCGAAGAACAGAAGGGTGGAAATTAAACCGGAATACTGATTTTTTTAAATAGTAAAAAACTCAAGTAATTATCAGGGCAGGAATCAACTCTTGCCCTGAAATGTTTTTAAAATCTACGCGATGTACAAATATTATATTATATATAAACCTTATGGCGTTCTTTCCCAATTTTCAGATGAGGGCGGGCATGCAGGTTTAGGCACCATTTTAAACATTGAAAAAGATGTTTATCCACTCGGCCGATTAGATCATGACAGTGAAGGACTATTGTTGCTTTCGAATGATAAACGGTTAAACAAGCTCATGCTCGACCCGGCTGAAAAACATTTTCGCACTTATTGGGTTCAAGTTGACAATGACGTTAATGAGGAAGCAATTAAGAATTTAGAACGAGGCGTACCTATCAGTCTCAATGGTATCATTTACAATACCCGGCCTGCGAAAGCTAAAATAATTGAAGCCCCTCCATTGCCGGAAAGAAAAGTGCCTGTTCGTGTGCGAAAATCTATTCCTACCTCCTGGATTGAGTTATCAATTGCAGAAGGAAAAAACAGGCAGGTGCGCAAAATGACAGCAGCTGTTGGGCATCCTACACTTCGTTTGGTACGGGCGGCTATTGAAGACCTTACGCTTGGAAGTCTACAGCCGGGCGATTTGCTCGAGCTAAAACAGGAGTTCGTCTATAAAAGACTGAAGATAAAATAAAATTTATCATTTTTGAAAAAATAATAAAACCGTTTTCCCAATGAAAAAATTATTGTTGTTTGCTTCTGTACTTGTATGCCAATCAGGTATCGCCCAAAATGTGCTTGATGTTGTGCTTGTAAATGCTACGGATAAAATCACACCCGAATTACTTTGGAAACTGGGACGTGTTGCGGAACCTCGATTATCGCCTGACGGTAAACAAGCAATTTACAATGTAACCACTTATGATGTTGCTGCAAATAAAGGTCAGAGTGATATATATATAATCTCCTTAAGCGGCGGTGAAGCCAAAGCTATTGCAACGGACCCTGCTGTGAGTGAAACAAATGCGCGTTGGCGCCCCGACGGAAAACGGATCGGATATGTGGCTCCTGATAAAGATGGTGTGAATCAATTATGGGAAATGAATGCCGATGGTACTGAAAAAACAAAAGTAACTGCAGTAGCTACCGGCGTTAATTTGTTTGGTTATGCTCCTACAATGGATCAGCTTTGGTATACTACTAATATTAAGCTCGACCAAAAGCCAAGTGAGATTTATCCTGACCTTCCAAAAACAGAAAATGCAAGGATCATTGATGGTTTGATGTACCGTCATTGGAATGCATGGGAAGATTATGCATACAGTCATGTGTGTAACATAGCCTACAACAACGGCGCAGTAACAGGCGCTTCACATGATTTAATGTTGAATGAACGGTATGACAGCCCGCTGCAGCCATTCGGTGGTGATGAGCAAATAATATTTTCACCGGATGGAAAAAAGATTGCATACACCTGCAAGAAGCAAAATGGTACCGCTTATGCCATCAGTACAAATTCTGATATATATGTTGCAGATCTTACCACTTCAAAAACGATTAATGTAAGTGATGGAATGCCGGGATATGATAAAAACCCGGTGTTTTCTCCTGACGGAAAGAAAATGCTTTGGCTCAGTATGGAAACTGCCGGTTATGAGTCCGATCGAAACAGAATTTATATATATGACATGGTGGCCAACACCAAGAAAGAGTTGTTAAGTAATTTTGATTATCCCGTTGACCAGATTGATTTTTCATCTGATGGCAACATGGTTTATTTCTTAGCCGGCATCAATGCTACACACCAGCTTTTTTCATTTGATTTAAATCCAAAATCTGTTACGCCGTTACGCCAAATCACTAACGACCAGGCCGATTACCAGGATTTGCAGGTTGCGTTGGTAAATAAAAAACCGGTAATTGTTGCCAGCCGCATGAGTATGACCATGCCAACGGAATTATATACTGTAGATGCAGTAACAGGAAAAGCAACACCACTTACCCATACCAATGCCGCCTATTGGGATAACATTAAAAAACCAAAAGTGGAGAAAAGAATGGTGAAGACCAGTGATGGAAAAGACATGCTTGTATGGGTACTTTACCCTCCTGATTTTAATCCTTCAAAAAAATATCCAACATTGTTATTTTGTCAGGGTGGCCCGCAAAGTATCGTAAGCCAGGCTTTTTCTTACCGATGGAATTTTGCACTAATGGCATCCAACGATTATATTGTAGTAGCTCCCAATCGTCGGGGACTTCCTTCATTCGGTGAAGCATGGAATGATGAGATTACCGGTGATTGGGGCGGCCAGGCAATGACTGATTTGCTATCGGCTATAGATGATGTAAGCAAAGAAAATTACGTTGATAAAGATAAATTAGGTGCTGTAGGTGCCAGCTATGGTGGCTATTCTGTTTATTGGTTGGCCGGTCATCACAATAAAAGGTTTAAAGCATTCATTGCACATTGCGGTGTATTTAACCTGGAGTCAGAATTTGGTGCAACGGAAGAAATGTTTTTTGCCAACCACGACATGGAAGGCCCTTACTGGCAACAGCCAAAACCAAAATCATATGATTTGTTCAGCCCCCATAAATTTGTAAAAAACTGGGATACACCGATACTGATCATTCACAATGAAAAAGATTTTCGTGTTCCGTTGAACCAGGGCATGGAAGCATTCACTGCAGCACAATTGCAGGGTATACCGAGTCGTTTTCTATATTTTCCTGATGAAGGGCACTGGGTTGTAAAGCCGCAAAACAGTTTATTATGGCAACGTGTGTTTTTTGAATGGCTTGATCGGTATCTGAAAAAATAATACCAATCCACAGTTATTTGAGCTGAACGCCCTGCTTAGTTTTCCCTGCAGATTCGGCTTGTCTTTTACTTAATCCGGTAATTACTTCTTCATACATTTTATTCATCACTTGCATGTGACTTGCATAATAATTGAAACTGTTTTTAAAATCACTGTTTCGGATATGATGCTTTTGAAAAACATAATTGTAATATCCCAATGCAATTTGTTTGGTGGAATCATTGAAGCTTAAATTATTTGACTGAATTTTTGCTTCCGCCACCTGTACATCAATCATAATAGCAATCATTTTATCACGGGGAATAATTCCTGCCGGAATTTTTTCTTCCTCAGATCCACAACCAATGGTTATCAGTGTTGACAGTGCAGCAATGAAAATAAACTGAGTAATCAATTTCCGTTGAAGAAATAATTTAGCGAAAACTATTAAATGATTACCTTTTATAAGAGACATGTTAGTTGTGATTAAATAACAGACGTTGACCCTTTACCGATTCATCAAACACTCCGTTATTATAGCTACAATGTCCATTAACAAATGTCATCTTTACTTGTGAATGAAAAGTTTGCCCTTCAAATGGAGACCATTTACACTTGTACAATATATTCTCTTTAGAAACCTTCCATTCACTGTTCAGATCAGCAAGTACCAGGTCTGCCGCATATCCTTCACGAATGTATCCACGGTTGGCAACGTGAAAACAAACAGCAGGAGCATGACACATTTTCTCTGCAATCTTCTCCAGTGATATTTTTCCACGATGGTAAAACTCCAGCATTGCCACTAAACTATGTTGTACAAGCGGACCTCCTGATGGTGCCTGGACATATGGCTGTTGCTTTTCTTCCATTGTATGCGGTGCATGATCAGTAGCTATAATATCAATATGATTATCCATCACAGCATTGAAAACTGCATCACGGTCCGATGATTTTTTTATGGCAGGGTTCCACTTAATAAAGTTTCCTAGCTTTTCATAGTCAGCATCACTGAACCAAAGATGATGTATGCAAGCTTCACTGGTAATTCTTTTTGCTGATAGCGGAATTGTGTTATCGAAGAGTGAAACTTCCTTCTCTGTTGAAATATGCAGTATATGCAGCCTTGTATTATACTTTTTGGCCAATGAAATTACAAATGCTGATGATTGATAACAGGCCTCTTCACTTCGTATTAACGGATGATACTTCAAAGGAATGTCATTACCATACTGTGCTTTGTAAATAGCAAGGTTCTCCTGAATGATGCTTTCAACTTCACAATGGGTGGCAATAAGCATGGGTGTTTGGGAGAAAATAGTTTCCAGCGCTTTAGCATTATCTACAAGCATATCGCCTGTTGATGAACCCATAAATATTTTTATTCCACAAACGCTTACAGGATCTGTCTTTAAAACTTCGTCAACATTACTATTAGAAACTCCCATGAAAAAAGAGTAGTTGGCTAACGATTTAGTTGCTGCCATATCATACTTCTGTTGCAGCAATTCCTGCGTCAATGCATTTGGAATTGTGTTAGGCATTTCCATATAAGAAGTAATGCCACCTGCAACTGCTGCTCTTGACTCCGTATACAGATCGCCTTTATGCGTAAGGCCGGGATCACGAAAATGTACCTGGTCGTCAATCACTCCCGGAAATAAATGCAACCCATCCGCATTAATTTCCTTGTATTCGCTCTTGCTTGAAATGCTGCTATCAATCCGGGCAATCAACCCGTCTTCAATCAATACATCAGCAACAAAGATTTTTCCTTCGTTTACGATTGATGCATTTTTTATTATTGTCTGGCTCATTTTAAGACGTTATTATAAAATTCAAGCACTGGTGTTATAATTGATCAGCATTTTTAAATTGGTGATTCAGCCTCACCCTAGCCCTCTCCTACAGAGAGGGAATAAATAATGCTTCATTTTAAAATTAAATCTTGCCCACCATCTCTTCAGGCTTCACCCACTCATCAAATTGCTCCGAAGTTACATAACCCAAGTCCATTGCTGTTTGCTTTAATGTTTTCCCTTGCTTATGTGCAGTTTGTGCTATCTCTGCTGCTTTATAATATCCTACTTTAGTATTCAATGCTGTTACAAGCATCAGCGAATTGTCGAGGTTCTTTTTTATGTTTTCGTGAAGTGGAGCAATCCCTACAGCGCATTTATCATTAAAGGAAACACAAACATCACCAATCAACCTTGCCGAATGAAGGAAATTATAAATCATCATCGGTTTAAAAACATTTAATTCAAAATGACCTGTTGCCCCGCCAATATTGATGGCTACATCATTTCCCAGAACCTGTGCTGCCACCATCGTCATTGCCTCGCATTGTGTTGGATTAACTTTTCCCGGCATGATGGAGGAACCCGGTTCATTATCTGGAATATATAACTCACCAATACCGCATCTCGGACCCGAAGACAACAAACGTATGTCATTGGCTATTTTCATCATTGAGCAGGCCACTGTTTTTAGTGCGCCATGTGTCTCCACAATAGCATCATGTGCTGCCAATGCTTCAAATTTATTTTCTGCCGTTATGAATGGAAGTTTAGTAAGTGCTGCAATATGCCGTGCTACATTTACATCGTATCCGGGAGGAGTATTAATTCCTGTTCCTACAGCTGTTCCGCCCAATGCCAGCTCCGCTAAATGTGTTAGCGTATGCTCAATAGCACGTATGCCATGCGCTAATTGTGCAACGTAGCCGCTCAACTCCTGTCCAAGCGTCAATGGCGTGGCATCCATCAAATGGGTGCGGCCGATCTTTACCACCTGCATAAATTCTTTCGACTTAGCAGCAAGTGTATCGTGCAATTTTTTTATACCGGGCAGCGTTACCGTTTTTAAAATTATATATGCAGCAATGTGCATGGCTGTTGGAAATGTATCATTACTCGATTGTGATTTATTGACATCATCATTCGGGTGAATAACCTTTTTCTCATCCATTAAACTGCCGCCGTTCAACACATGTGCACGATAAGCAATCACTTCATTCATGTTCATGTTCGATTGCGTGCCACTGCCTGTTTGCCACACCACCAATGGGAACTGATCATTCAGCTTGCCGGCTAATATTTCGTCGCATACAGTCGTAATGAGATCGCACTTGTCCTTGGGCAACACGCCTGCTTCCAGGTTGGTGAGTGCCGCTGCTTTTTTTAAGTATGCAAAAGCCATAATAATCTCTTTCGGCATTTTATTGATGTCCTTTGCAATATCAAAGTTCTCAATCGAGCGTTGTGTCTGTGCGCCCCAGTAAACATGAGCAGGGACTTCCACAATGCCCATGGTGTCTTTTTCCTTACGAAATTCCATGATATAGTTAATTAAACTTTTTTCTTTTTAGGTTTTAAAAAATCAACAATGGTCTCAGGCGGCCTTCCGATAATTGCTTTGTCACCCAGCACTAAAATCGGACGTTCAATTAAGATGGGGTTCGCAACGAGAATTTTTATCCATTCACTGTTGCTGATATCCTTTCCGGCATAATTATCCTTATACAATGATTCTTTTTTACGAACCAGCTGTTCTGCTTTTATGCCCAGCATTTTAAGTATTTCCTTAATGTCCTTTTGTGTTGGAACATCAACCAGGTATTGTATGGTTTCAATTTCCTCCTTTGTATTTTCCTTTACAAGCTTTAAGGCTGTCTGGCAGGTAGAACAATTGGGTTTAAAATATATTTTCAGCATTCATTAATCTTTATAAAAAAATTACACCTTATTCCCGTATTCCATCAGGTAGGCTTTCATAAATTCATTTAAATCACCATCCATTACTTCTTGTACGTTTGATGTTTCATAATCTGTGCGGTTGTCCTTTACCATTTTATAGGGTTGAAAAACATAACTGCGTATTTGAGATCCCCATTCAATTTTTTTCTTCGTTGAATTGGTCAAGGCCTTTGCTTCATTTTGCTTTCGTACTTCCAATTCATACAATTGCGATTTCAACATCTTCATTGCCCGATCGCGATTGGCATGTTGCGAACGCTCAACCTGGCAAACTACAACAATTCCTGTTGGAAGATGTTTCAGCTGAACCTTCGTTTCCACCTTATTTACATTTTGACCTCCGGCACCACCGGAACGAGATGTTGTTATTTCAATATCAGAATCGGGAACTTCAATTGTAATGGTATCATCTACTACCGGATATGCAAATACGGAAGCAAATGAAGTATGCCGTTTGGCATTGGAATCAAAAGGAGAAATACGAACGAGGCGATGAACACCATTCTCACTTTTTAAATAGCCGTAAGCAAAATCGCCTTCAAACTCCAGCGTAGCCGATTTTATTCCTGCCACATCACCATCTGTCCTGTCAACTTCTGTTACTTTATAGCCATAGCGCTCACCCCAACGGATGTACATGCGCATCAGCATATCTGCCCAATCGCAGCTTTCCGTTCCTCCTGCTCCCGAATTAATGGTAAGCACAGCACTGCAGGCATCTTCCTCACCGCTGAGCATGTTCTTAAACTCCAGGTCTTCCAGTAATTTTAATGATGCTTTATAATGTTGATCCACTTCCTGCTCGGTGGCTTCACCGGCCTTTTGAAATTCAAAAAGCACGGCCAAATCATCTACAGAAGTTTTTACACCGCGGTAAGCGTCCGTCCAGTTTTTCTTAAGTTTTACATTTTTAAGAATCCCTTCAGCCCTTCTCGGGTCATTCCAAAAATCGGGAGCATGTGTTAGTTGCTCCTCCTGTGCTATTTGTTCTTGTTTGCTATCTATGTCAAAGATGCCCCCTCAGAGCATCAGCACGTACTTGCAGTTCTTTTAATTGCTCTATCATCATAATGGCGCGAAGTTAATCCGTTAATTTGAAAAAATGACGGACTACTGCGATTAGGAATGAAAAATGTTTCCTGAATTTTTTTATTCCACGTTGTCCTTGAGCATATCCCAAACCAAATCCGCTTCAAACCCTTTGGAAACAGCATGATTCGCTATTTTATAATTCTTTTTTCGCTCCTCTTTTTCTTTCACTTTTTTTGAATAAGCATCAATCACTTTTCTTAACATCTTAAGATAGTCAGTCTGGTTGATCTGCGATAATGCTTTGTTGATGCAGTAGTCTGAAATCTTTTTCTGTTTGAGTGCATACTTAATTTTTGCTTTTCCCCATTGTTTTATCCTGAATTTCCCTCCGGCATAGGCAATGGCAAACCGCTCTTCATTTAAAAACCCTTCTGTTATCAGTTGTGAGATAATCTGCTCAACATCCTTTTTATGCAAGCCTAAATCATACAGCTTATCTCTTACCTCTTGCTGATTACGCTCCTGGTAATCGCAAAACTTATATGCTTTTTTCAAAGCATCAGAAGGAGATACAAACTTCTTCTTATTTGTGTCGGCTTCCATGTTTAAATTTCTTCCCGTTATTAATTTCAGGATTAAGCAAAGTCAATGTTGAAAAACCCGACTTCAATATATATAATTTCAATTTTTTATTTTTGGGATGGAGTCAATCAACCTGCTAGTATATTCCGATTTTGGTGAACGATAAATTTCATCAGGATCGCCAATCTCCTCTATCTTACCGTTATTCATCACCATAATACGATCGCTCATAAACTTCACTACAGAGAGGTCATGTGAAATAAATATATAAGTGAATCCGAATTCAGCCTTCAATTCATTAAGCAGGTTAAGCACTTGTGCCTGCACCGATACATCAAGTGCCGATACAGATTCATCACAAATAATAAATTCAGGTTGTAAGGCCAGCGCCCTGGCAATACCTATTCGCTGGCGCTGTCCTCCTGAAAACTCATGCGGATAACGATGAAAGTGTTCTTCCTTCAGGTTCACCTTTTTTAACAACATCATCACCTGCTCCTTGCGGTTTTTGTCATTTTCATGCAGCCTGTGCACCATCATTGGCTCCATGATTGCCGACCCAATAGTTATTCGTGGATTCAATGATGAATAAGGGTCCTGAAAAATTAGCTGCATGTTCTTTCGCAGCGGCCTTATTTCCCGCTCACTCATCTTTGTAAGTTCCTTGTTTTTAAAAATTATTTTCCCGCCTGTAGGATCAACCAATTTTAAAACAGCTCTTCCCAATGTTGTTTTACCACAACCTGACTCGCCTACCAAACCCAGCGTTTCTCCGGGGAACACCTGAAAACTTACATTATCAACAGCCTTCACTTCTCCCCTAACTTTTCCGAAAAAATTACTTTTAATGGGGTAATACATGCAAAGGTTTTCGACTTCGAGCAAGGGTTTCTTTATATATAATTTCTCCCGTTTTGTATGTACATCCTGTTCGTTGATAGAAAGTTTTGCCATTACTTCATTGATGCTTTCAGACTTCTCAGTAAACGTTCCATCATCATGCATCACCATAAAATCAGGGATCGTAGGAAGCTTTGATAAACGTGTATTTAACAACGGGCGACAGGCCAGCAGCCCTTTGGTATAAGGATGTGCAGGGTTTTGAAACACCTCTGTTACGTCCCCTTCCTCCACAATCTTTCCTTTATACATTACCATCACACGATTGGCAAGTTCAGCTATCACCCCTAAATCATGTGTGATAAAAATGATGCTCATATTTGTTTCACGCTGCAACTCCTTCAATAATTCCAGAATTGTTTTTTGCACTGTTACATCCAATGCTGTTGTGGGTTCATCAGCAATCAATACCGAAGGATTGCAGGAAATCGCCATAGCAATCATCACCCGCTGTTTTTGTCCTCCAGATAATTGGTGCGGATACGATTTATATATATCATCCGGCCTTGGCAGTTGCACCTTTTGAAATAATGCAATCGTTTTCGCCTTCGCTTCTTTTTTAGAAAGTTTAAGGTGCAGTATCAGCGCTTCGGCAACCTGGTAGCCGCATGTCAATACCGGATTCAGTGATGTCATTGGCTCCTGGAAAATCATGGCAATCTCCTTCCCCCTGTAATTTCTTTTTTTATTCTCCGGCAATGACAGGAGATTTATCAATTCCCCATTGATATTATAATTGATCTCGCCTGCAATTATTTTACCGGCAGGGGCTTGTATAAGTTGCATGATGGAAAGGGATGTAACAGACTTTCCACTGCCCGACTCACCTACAATTCCCAGAACTTCCCCTTTTTTCAAAACAAAGCTGATGTTATTCACTGCTTTGAAAGAACCCTCATCTGTTTGAAATGCAGTGGTTAGTCCTTTCACTTGCAGTAAAAAATTGTCTGTTGAAATCATCGCATCAAATTAAATGAAAATAGTGGCGCATCAACTTAAAAATACGATGGAAATTAACAGGAACATGCTTTGACATAAAATATCAGGCAAAGCATTCAGCAAATAAAGGAAGGGTATTGAGAGAACTGTCTCTTTTAATACCTATCTATAGTATTTAAAACAAAATATCCCGGATTGATTTTATTAATGTATAAAATCAAAAACAGTATTAGGGTTGCCGAATACAAAAGGATCCTTACTCCACGTTTCTATACCATTCCTTGTTTTTACCACTAAATAATAACTACCGCATGCAACATTCGGAAACGGAATATTGGCATCGCCAAAAATATCCAATTCTCCTGATACACTATATACCAAATTATAAGGAGAAAGTGCGTCATGCATTTCAATGGTTATACTATCACAAACAGTTGGTTTGCCAATTGGATCAAGCACGGCATACATTTGGCCGCCGCCAACATAGAAACCCTCAATTAATAATTTCAAATTCAAATTGATATTGTTAACTGAAGCATAAACCAAAACAGTGTTGGTAACAGGGGCACTGGTACAGGATACAACAGTTTGTGTAACAGTAAATGTTCCGGGACTATTAACGGTAATTGATGGCGTTGTTGCTCCGTTGCTCCACAAAAGAGCACCTGTATAATTACTTGCCGTTAAAACCGTGTTGTTGCAGTTGTTAAACACTGTGACAAGAGGCTTAGGGGCTGTCATTGCAGCAATGCCAAAGCCGCCGGGACTTACACAGCCATTCAATGCTGTTTGTGTCACGGTATAGCTTCCTGCTGTATAAACAGTAATTGCAGTTGCTGTGGATCCATTATTCCAGAGCAGCGTACCTGTAAAATTGGTTGCAGTTAAAACAGAATTCGTACAACTATTCACCACACCAACCATTGGTGCAACAGGAACAGTTTTGGGAGTTGCAGTTCCATTTCCGGCAGTACTTGTACAACCATTTGCACTGGTTTGTGTTACTGTATAGGCACCGTTACTTAATACCGTGATAGCAGGAGTAACAGCTCCTGTACTCCAAAGCAAGGAACCGGTAACTCCGGTTGCCGTTAAGATGGATTTTCCACAATTATCAGCAACACCAACTCCCGGCGCCGGAGGAGTTTGCCTAGGCACTGCTACACCCGTGCCCGCTAGACTAAGACAACCATTTGAGCTTGTAACGGTAACACTGTATGTTCCGGCTGTCCCTACCGAAATGGAAGTTGAGGAAGCTCCTGTATTCCATAATAATGAACCGGTAAAATTGCTAGCAGTAAGCGTTGAGGTGCTGCCACAATTGTTAACAACTGTAACTGTTGGAGCCGAGGGAATTGCTTTAAAAGACGATGTGCCACTTCCTGTTGTAGTACACCCGTCTGCTGCAGTTTGAGTTACCGTGAAGGTAGCAC
>JANOXC010000040.1:0-59091 GCA_031418215.1 Bacteroidota bacterium | reverse complement strand
ACTGATATTCCTAGTTGCTTAGCTAAATAAATTGTAATTGTTTGCCTGTTGGCCGCCTCTTCCGGCAGCAATACAAGCGCTATTGATTTGATCATTGAGGTGAATTAGCATGCTTTCATTAGTATGCATTCAAAAATAAGAAAAAGGAACACAATGTTCTTTATTCAAAAGTGAGCGAAAGCGAAAATACCCTTGATTTTAATGAACTGATAGAAGTGGAGAATTGATCATTTGAAGGCACAAGCACATTGGGAATTCCCTGAAACATTTTTATTTCCGGAGCAAACTTGAACATTTCGAGGTAACAATCGATTCCAAAACCAATTTCATACCCATAGTCATTCTTCTTTAACCTAACGATAACCTCCTTATCATTTTCAACTTTTGCTTGTGAAACCATGTCAATTGCATAACGAAAGCCTGCAAGTACATACAAGCGATAATTTCCAACACGTGCAGATTTAAATTTTAAGTCTACCGGAAAATTTAAAAATGTTGATTCTACTTTTTTTACAATAACCGGTGTTTTAGTGAGGCCCGGTGTCATTGTATAATATAGGTCTCGCTGAGAAAAAGCAAGTTCAGGAGTAAATCGAAAGTTGAAATAATCACTCAATTTCAGATCGGAAATAATGCCAAGGTTAAAACCACTTTGTCTATGAGGTTCTAAGACAATTACGGAATCCAGATTATAAAAATTGCTGGCTAATTTAACTTTGAAATTAGATGAGTTAATGCCTAAAAGAAAGCCAAAATGCAGCTTTTGCTTTTCGTATTTTTCAAGATTAGTCACCCTGGTTTTTTGAGCAAAAACATCGCTGCCTGAAATAATCAGGAAATTAAAAAGTAGTATTATATATATAATTATTTTCAAATTTTGTCTAGTCAATTTTTAATCCCGATAGCTATCGGGAGTCAAATTTTCAAATTAATTTATTTCCTCCCTACATAAATGCTGGCTATACCAAACGTCAAGGTAATCGCTTTAGTATCATTATACCCAACGGTTTTCATGATACTCGTAAAGGCTGTACCATATGGAAACTGTTGAACCGATTCAGGCAGGTATTCATAGGCTGCACGTTGTTTGGAGATCAATTGTCCTACCAATGGCAGTATTTTACGTGAATAGAAGCTATAAAGTTGCTTTACAGGGAAATTTTCGGGTTTAGAAAACTCAAGAATAACTACTAATCCCCCCGGTTTAACAACGCGTAACATTTCACTTAAACCGCGATCCAGATTATCGAAATTTCTTACGCCAAAAGCAACGGTGATGGCATCAAAGGAATTATTTGAAAAAGGTAAATTGGTGGAATCAGCTTGCTGTAAGGTAATTAAAGCCTCCAGTTTTTTTTTGCTGATCTTTTCACGGCCGATAGCCAGCATTCCTTCAGAGATGTCGACACCAATAATCTTTTTGGGATGCAGTCTTGCTGCTTCTAAGGCAAGATCACCGGTTCCGGTGGCAATGTCAAGAATGCTTTTGGGCTGATCATTTTTCAGAAGGTCAATTACTTTTTTTCTCCACTTTTTGTCAATTCCTCCTGATAAAACACGGTTCAATAAATCATAACGTGAAGCAATACTGTCGAACATCGCCGCCACTTTTTCGCGTTTACCTGATCCTGCATAAGTTCCTGGGATAACTGACATTTTGGTTTTGAGAGCTATTTAAATCAGGGAAGCAGCGATGAAGCTTCCGCTAACAATTGTTGTTTATCAATCGGAACAACGCCTACTTTCTCGCAAACCAATCCACCGGCCAGATTTGCCAATGCTGCAGTAAAAGAAGAAGGCATGCCCAATGCCAGACATAAAGAAGCTACACTTATTACAGTATCACCGGCACCTGAAACATCAGAAATATTTCGGATATGCGCAGGAATGA
This sequence comes from Bacteroidota bacterium, assembly GCA_031418215.1. Classification (GTDB taxonomy): domain Bacteria; phylum Bacteroidota; class Bacteroidia; order AKYH767-A; family OLB10; genus JANOXC01. Next base: position 57,200 of record JANOXC010000040.1, on the reverse strand, counting down.
TTTCATTCTTTCCATGTTGGCTATAAAATACACCGGCTTCTGAAAGGGTGACAATCACAGCATCGATTTTATATTGTTGTATAAAACTTTCAACTACCGATTCCAGCGTTGAGGCATCAACTTTTTCAAGCTCCACTTTTAAACCACTCTTCAATTCATGCAGATTAGGTTTAAAGAGGGAAACATTTTTATAAGAGAGAAAATTTTTCTTTTTAGGATCAACGGCAGTTGGTATTTGATGCTCTTTCGAAAGATTTACAATACGTTCAATGATGGACTCATTTAAAACACCTTTGTCGTAATCTTCAAAAATAATGACATCGATTTTGTTTTTCTCAACAAGCGATTTTATTTTTATATATAACTGGTCTTCTTCTTCCCTGGAAATAGTCTCAATCATTTCATCATCAACTCGCAACAATTGATGATTGTTGCCAATTACCCTTGTCTTAACGGTTGTAACCCGGCCAGCAGACTGTACAATGCCATCGGGCTTCATTCCCAATTCTTTCATTAGTAAAGTCAGTTCATTTCCGGATCGGTCGTTTCCTACAACTGAGCAGAGTATCGGAGTGGCGCCTAATGCATTAATGTTAATAGCAACATTTGCGGCGCCGCCTAAACGGTTCTCCTTTTTCTGAACAGCAACTATAGGTACCGGTGCTTCAGGAGAAATGCGGTCGACTTTTCCCCATAAATAGGAGTCTATCATAACGTCACCTACAATCAATACATTTATGTTATTGAAAGCTTCGAATATTTCAGCGATGGAATGATATTTCTTCAATGTAAAAATTAGTTATCAATGATTTGAACAATATTTTCAACTTGCAAAAATATCTTAAAAAGGGAATGAATTCTGCGACAAAAACTATTTAAGTTTAGCCAGACTGTTTTTAATTCTGTGAATGGCTTCTTTCAATAATTCTTCTGAAGTGGCATAAGATAAACGAATGCAATTATCATCACCGAAAGCTTCGCCGGTAACCACGGAAACCTTTGCATCAGCAAGCAGATAAGTACACAGGTCGGAGGCAGTCTTAATTTTAGTAACGCCATCTGATTTACCAAAGTAATAACTGATATCAGGAAAAAAATAAAACGCTCCGGTCGGTTTGTTATATTTAATACCGGGAATCTCTTTCATTAAATCATAAACAAGGTTGCGTCTGCTTAAAAAAGTTTCACGCATATATTTATATGGTTCCCAGCTTGTCCTGATGGCTTCCAATGCAGCTTTCTGCGCAATGGAAGAGGCTCCTGAAGTAAATTGTCCTTGTATTTTATCACAAGCTTTTGCAACAGCCAATGGGGCGCCGATATAACCAATTCTCCAGCCTGTCATGGCATAACCTTTTGAAACTCCGTTAATCACAATCACACGGTCTTTTAAAATGTCAAATTGTGCAATGCTCTCATGCTTCTGCTCAAATGAAATATGTTCATAGATCTCATCAGAAACTACAAAAATCTTCGGATGTGGGGCAATCACTTCTGCAATTGCTTTCAACTCCTCCTTGCTGAACATGCTACCTGTTGGATTACAAGGTGATGAGTAAATTAGTATTTTGGTTTTAGGAGTGATGGCTTTTTTAATCTGATCGGCCGTAGGCTTAAAATCTGTGGCAAGTGTAGTTTGGATATAAACAGGGACACCGCCTGCCATTTCAATAATTTGGGAATAACTGACCCAATAGGGCGCCGGGATAATCACCTCATCACCCGGATCCAATAAACTGAAAACGGTATTGGCAATGCTCTGTTTCGCACCTGTTGATACTACTATTTGCTCAGGCTTGAAATCAAGGTTATTGTCACGTTTAAACTTTTCACTGATAGCTTTTCGCAGATCTGCATATCCCGAAATAGGGGGATAATGGGTAAAGCCGGCATCAACGGCCTTTTTAGCGGCATCGCAAATGTTGGCCGGTGTTACAAAATCAGGCTCTCCCAGGCTAAGGCTAATGATGTTATGACCTTGCTCCGTCAGTTCACGGCTTAATCGTGCCATTGCAATGGTGGCTGATTCATGCAGCCTGTTTACTCGATCTGAAAGGTAATTCATAGGGCTTTTCTTGCGACAAATGTATCAAAATGCCTTTGCACAGCGTTGATACATAAATCAACACCTTTTAAGTTGTTAACAGCTATTTACGATATTTGAACCGTTTAAACCCTTATTCAATAAATGGACCTTCCAAAGAGTATTCTTGACTTCTTATTTTACCTGGCGCCCAGCCTCCTGGTTTTTATGACATCTTATCTGCTGATCAAAAGGTTTATTGATAAGGAGCATCGATTAAAACTGATTGAAACGAGGATGCTGATGCAAAAAGAGCTGCTTCCTTTGCGGTTACAAGCTTACGAAAGGCTGGCGTTGTTCCTCGAGCGTATTTCTCCGAATGTTATGGTGTTGAATCAGCATGAACCCGGAATGAATGTCGCTGAATTTCAACAAAGGTTGCTGGATGCCGTACGCACGGAATTTGAACACAATGTTTCTCAGCAGATATATGTTTCGGACGCAGCCTGGAATATTACAAGAAGAGCAAAGGAAGAGGTGGCGCGATTAATTAACACATCGGCAGCAGCACTCGATGCAGAAGCGCCCTCTTATCAGCTTAGTAAAAGAATGTTTGATACTATGCTGGAGAATGAGGATTTTCCGACACATCGTGCATTGATGACGGTGAAAGCAGAAGTGGCGCAGTTGTTTTAATTGAGCATTGAAGATTCAAGATTGAAAATTAAATCTTGAATATAGAATTTTGAATATTGAATCTTGAATTTTTTTTATTAAACTGTAAACTGTAAACTGTAAACCGAAAATCGTCAACCGAAAAATAATGCCGAAAACAACGACTACTATTATTCAGACTGACTCTGGAATAGAAATAAAAAGTATTTATAAAGATGTTGTTGCCAGACCAGAACCTGCAGGGGAATTTCCATTTACACGGGGAATACAGCCCGATATGTATCGTGGTAAACTATGGACGATGCGACAATACGCAGGTTTTTCTACTGCAGAGGAAAGTAATGAGCGCTATCATTATCTTTTAAAAAACGGAACAACTGGATTATCTGTGGCCTTTGATCTTCCTACGCAAATCGGTTATGATTCTGATCATCCACTGTCAGAAGGGGAAGTGGGAAAAGCCGGTGTTGCCATTGATTCTTTACGTGATATTGAGATTCTTTTCCATGGTATTGAATTGCAAAAGATCACAACATCAATGACAATCAATTCCACTGCCGCAATTTTGTTATGCATGTACATTGCCTTGGCAAAAAAGCAAGGTGCCGACCTTAATGAACTTTCCGGGACTATTCAAAATGACATCTTAAAAGAATATGCCGCACGTGGAACTTATATATATCCTCCGCGGCAAAGTATGCGTATCATTACTGATATTTTTGCTTATTGCAGTAAAGAATTACCAAAATGGAATACCATTTCTGTTTCCGGTTACCACATCCGTGAAGCAGGTTCCAATGCTGTGCAAGAACTGGCTTTTACTTTGGCAAATGGTAAAGCCTACTTGAAAGCAGCTATGGAAAAAGGATTAGACATTAATATTTTTGCCAAGCGCATTTCATTTTTCTTTAATGCCCATAATGATTTATTTGAAGAAGTTGCCAAATTTCGCGCCGCACGAAGGATGTGGGCAGCAATTACAAAGGAATTAGGAGCTACCGATGTTAGAGCGCAAATGTTGCGGTTCCACACACAAACGGGAGGGTCAACATTAACTGCGCAGCAACCACAAAACAATATTGTGCGCGTTACCATTCAGGCAATGGCTGCCGTTTTGGGTGGTACGCAATCACTGCATACCAACGGTTTTGATGAAGCATTGGCGCTGCCAACAGAGGAAGCTGCAAGAATCGCATTACGTACACAGCAAATTATTGCCAATGAAAGTGGTGCTACACATACAGTAGATCCGTTAGGTGGAAGTTATTTCATTGAGGCATTAACCAATGAGGTAGAACAAAAAGCCTGGGAGTACATCACCAAGATAGATGAAATGGGAGGTGCTGTCGCCGCCATTGAAGCAGGATATATTCAAAAGGAAATAGCAGGGTCAGCGTATAAATATCAGCGCGAGATTGAATCTGGCGAGAAAGTGATTGTCGGGGTAAACAAATTCACCGTTACTGAACCTCCCACTTCAAACCTGTTTGCCGTTAATGATAGCATCAGACAAGTGCAAATGGATAAGATTAAGAAGTTAAAAGGCGAAAGGGATAATGAATCCGTTAAAGAACTATTGAAAAAACTGGAAACAGCGGCAGCCGGAACCGAAAACGTTGTTCCACACATTTTGGCAGCAGTGGAAAGCTACGCTACACTTGGAGAAATTGCTGATACTATGCGTAATGTTTTTGGGGAATACGAAGGGTAGTCGGGAGTTATTAGTTCGGATCTCGAAGAAAAAATTTTTACATTGTGAATTCTGAATTCTGAATTTAAGACTACTCAACAAATGCCGTTTCTTCGTTTTTATTTTCAGAAACAATTAAGAAAATATCCTCATTGTCTTTTTTCATAAGGTAACGCTCACGGGCAAATTTTTCGAGATGCTGCTTGTCACTCATCAGTTCATTCATGTCCTTTTTATTCTGCTCAATCTCCGCGACATAATATTGCTTATCATCCATTACCTTTTGTAATTTGCAACGGAAAGAATATTGGGAAATAAGGTCATTACGGTCAAAAAAGAGCATCCATACGACGAATAAAACAGAGGTGAAAACAAACTTGTTCTTTATATGCGGCCAAAACTTTCTCATTTTACTAAAGTAACAGTATTCTTCTTAAAAAAGTATTGGATTCTTTAAATTTATAAATAGTGTTATGTTAATAATACTTTTGGAAAATCGGAGGTAGATCAATGACTAAATTAGCACTAAATTTACCACTTATATTAGTGTTGCCTTAATAAAATCTTAACATTCCCATAACACAACAAAGAGAACTTTGGCAAACGGGAAAACCTATGAATAACAGCGAAATAAAGATTTTATTGGTTGATGATGAGCCAGATATACTGGAATTTATGGAGTATAACCTTCGTAAAGAGGGTTATATAGTTTTGACCGGGAAAAATGGCAGAGAGGCTGTAGAAATTGCCAAAAAAGAAAAGCCACAGTTAATCATAATGGACATCATGATGCCTGTGATGGACGGTATCGAAGCCTGCAGGTTGATCCGTGAAGTTCCCGCTTTGAAAAATGTCATTATCACCTTTCTAACAGCCCGTAATGAAGAATATTCACAAATAGCCGGTTTTGACGTTGGGGCCGACGATTATATTTCTAAACCAATTAAGCCCCGCATCATGATTAGCCGTATAAAGGCTTTGTTGCGCAGACTGAATGGCGCAGCCACCATTGAAGTTGGCGAGGCACTGTCAATCGGAGACCTCAAAATAGACCGTGAAAAGTACATGGTTTTTAAGGGCAATGAATCTATATCCTTTCCACGTAAAGAATTTGAATTGCTTTTTTTATTGACTTCAAAACCCGGAAAAGTTTTTACAAGGGAGGACATCCTATCAAGGGTCTGGGGTACCGATATTGTAGTGGGTGACCGAACCATCGACGTTCATATTCGGAAAATACGTGAGAAGCTGGGAGATGAATCCATTAAAACCATAAAAGGAATTGGTTATAAGTTTGATATGTGATTTTTAGGATGGAAAATATAGCTTTGATATTAAATTTTCAAGCCATCAGCATTTTAGCGGCAGTTAGCAGCAGCGGGCAGTTTTAAGTATTCTCAATTATTTTTTAAATCAGCGTAAATCCTATTAATCAGCGTAAATCTGTGGTCCTTTTTTTATGTTTGCAGGAATGAAAATCGTTAAACCCTTAAGAATAATTGCATGGAGCGCAGTAGCCATTACCTTAGCTGTTGCCGCTATTGGCTGGCTCTTTACAAAACTGCCTTTCGTTTACAGCATGAAATATGCAACAACGATTAGTGTCGTAATAAGCCTTTTGATTTTCCTTATTTCTTTTTTCCTGATGCGGTATATATATAAGCGATACGTGATTAAACCTATCACCGACGTTTACAAGTTTATTACAAGGATACGCAACCTTAAGGAAAGAAATTTTGGATGGAATGAAAACCACCAGGTGGAGAAAGAAATCAACTTTCTATTATTGGAATGGTCCAGTCAGTCACGTGAATCAATGGACCGTTTTAATCAAGTGGAAACGTATCGTCGCGAATTTTTAAGCAATGTATCACATGAATTAAAGACTCCCATTTTCAGTATACAAGGTTACGTGCATACATTACTGGATGGTGGCATTGAAGATCAAGATATCAATATGCTTTATTTGAATAAAGCGAGTAAGAGTATAGACAGGCTCATCAGTATTGTAGATGATTTAGAATCCATTTCAAGATTAGAAGCAGGTGAGTTGATTATAGAGCAGCGAACTTTTGATATTTGTGATCTTACAAAAGATGTTATTGAATCATTAGAGTTGCAGGCGAAAGAAATGAATGTTAAGTTAATCATTGAAGATGCAAGCAATAAGCCATTCTACGTTTATGCCGATAGAGAAAAGATCAGACAGGTGTTGGTGAATCTGTTGGTCAATTCTATTAAATATGGCAAACGCGAAGGGCAAACTAAAGTAAGTTTTAAGGATGCAGGTGATGTCATTATATCTGCTGTTACCGATAATGGAATAGGAGTGGAGCATTACCAGATACCACGTCTCTTTGAACGTTTTTACCGGGTTGATAAAAGCCGTTCACGTGAAAGAGGAGGAACTGGTTTAGGATTAGCTATTGTTAAGCATATCATTGAAGCCCATCAGCAAACCATTGTTGCAGAAAGTGAAATCGACAAAGGCTCAACTTTTACTTTTACATTGAAGAAGAGTAAGTAAATATTATTCTCATTTACTTAGCTTATTCTTAAGTCTGCACTTGTTTGTTATTCAAATTTATATATTAATGTCCCTTCATTGTGTCCTGTAAGGGACACTGAAGCATGATCATGACTTTAAGCAGCATAATCCTCAGCAATTCAAGCTGCCACTTTCAGTGTCCCCGTAAAAGGGAGACGCTGAATGTACGAGGAATCTAAACTGAATATTTTCCTATGTCAATATTTTCCTATGTCAGGTGTTGTCACCTTTCCTATGTCAGGTGTTGTCACCTGACAATAAACAACTAGTTAAGCAACCTTTTCCTCTTTCATATTCCGGAACACAAAATTGTTTTTATTATCCAAATCAATTTCAATTGTAACATCCTTGTTGATGCTACCGCCCAAAATTTGTTTGGAGAGTTCATTTAAGATTCGTTTTTGCATTACACGTTTCAACGGACGTGCACCAAACTGTGGATCATAACCCAACTGGCTCAACCATTCAATTGCCTCTTCTGAAATGGAAACCTTCATATCATTTTGCTTCAACATTTTTGCAATGCCGTTGAACTGCAACCTTACGATCTCTTTGATCTCATCTCTGTTCAACGGATTGAACATGATCACTTCATCAATACGATTCAGGAATTCAGGACGAATTGTTTTCTTTAACAAGTCAAACACTTCCATTTTTACAGATGCTAAGACTTTGTCACGGTTTTTATCGGTGAGGCTTTCGTTTTTTTCCTGAATGATATGTGCACCAATGTTGGAGGTCATGATGATAATGGTGTTCTTGAAATTCGCTGTGCGGCCTTTGTTGTCCGTCAATCTTCCATCATCTAAGACCTGTAATAAGATATTATAAACATCAGGATGCGCTTTTTCAATTTCATCTAATAGTATCACACTATATGGCCTTCTACGAACTGATTCTGTTAATTGTCCGCCTTCATCATAACCTACATATCCCGGAGGCGCGCCGATTAATCTGCTAACGCTGTGTCGTTCCTGATACTCGCTCATGTCGATGCGTGTCATGGCATTTTCATCGTTGAATAAAATTTCCGCCAATGCTTTTGCAACTTCTGTTTTACCAACACCAGTTGTTCCCAGGAAAATGAATGAACCAATCGGGCGTTTCATATCTTGCAACCCTGCACGACTTCTTCGTACTGCATCCGACAATGCGCTGATGGCATCTTCTTGTCCAACTACACGCTGATGCAATTCATCTTCCAGGTGTAACAGTTTTTCTCTTTCACTTTGCAACATTCGTTTAACCGGAATTCCTGTCCAACGTGCAACCACTTCAGCGATATCTTCACTGTCTACTTCTTCCTTAATCATTGGTTTACCGCCTTGCAGTTTACCAAGTTGCTCATTGAGTGCTACTATTTTTTCTTCGGCGTCTTTTATTCTTCCGTACCGGATCTCGGCTACTTTTCCATATTCACCGGAACGTTCTGCCTGCTCTGCTTCAAGCTTAAAATTCTCAATGGCCTGTTTCATATTCTGCAAACCATCAACCAATTTTTTTTCTTCTTCCCACCGTGCTTTAATGGCATTACGGTCTTCATTGAGGTTGGCCAGATCTTCACTGAGTTCAGCAACTTTTTTTGCATTGCCTTCGCGTTTGATGGCTTCGCGTTCGATCTCCAGTTGCATGATTCTTCTTTGAATCTCATCGAGCTCTTCAGGAACACTGTCAATCTCCAAACGAAGTTTCGCAGCGGCCTCATCCATTAAATCAATTGCCTTATCAGGAAGAAAACGGTCTGATATATATCTTTCCGAAAGTTCAACAGCGGCAATAATGGCTTCGTCCTTGATACGAACTTTATGATGTGTTTCATAACGCTCTTTCAATCCGCGCAGAATGGAAATGGCATCCTCTGTATCCGGTTCTTCCACCATTACTTTCTGGAAACGTCTTTCAAGTGCTTTATCTTTCTCAATGTATTTCTGGTATTCATTCAATGTAGTTGCACCAATGGCGCGTAATTCACCACGTGCCAGAGCAGGTTTTAAAATGTTGGCTGCATCCATTGCACCTTCGCCACCACCTGCACCAACGAGTGTATGAATTTCATCAATAAATAAAACAATTTCTCCTTCTGCACTGATCACTTCTTTGATAACGGCTTTTAATCGTTCTTCAAACTCACCTTTGTATTTTGCACCTGCAACCAAAGATCCCATGTCAAGAGAATAGATCACTTTTGACTTTAAATTCTCCGGCACATCACCTTCAATAATTCGATGCGCAAGACCTTCAGCAATGGCTGTTTTACCAACGCCGGGTTCACCAATCAATACGGGATTGTTTTTCGTTCTCCGAGATAATATCTGCAACACCCTGCGTATCTCTTCATCACGCCCGATTACCGGATCCAGCTTCCCTTCACTGGCTAATTTATTTAGATTTTTGGCATATTTGGCTAAGGAATTATATGTTTCTTCAGCACTGGCAGAAGTAACGCGTGCACCTTTTCTCAGATCCAGAATGGCTTTGCGTAATTCTTTTTCAGTAACACCATTTTCTCTCAATAAATTGGCAGCTTTATCCTTGCAGGACAGAATACCTAATAGTAAATGCTCAATGGAAACAAATTCATCTTTAAATTCTTTTAAGAGAGTTTGTGCTTTAGAAATGGCCGAAGCAGCATCCTGACTTAAATAAACGTTGCCACCGCTAACCTTTGGATATTGATTCACTAGTTCTACAACCTGGCTGGTTAATTGGTCAACCTTAACATTGACCTTCTTGAGCACAAATGGGATAACGTTCTCATCTGTTTGTAATAATGCCAAAAGGAGATGTCCGTTTTCAATGGCTTGTTGTCCGTTTGAACTGGCAATTTGTTCAGCCTTAGCAATGGCTTCCTGCGACTTGATAGTGAAATTATTTAGGTTCATCGTTATCTATTTTTCAAAGGGATGAGCAAAGTTTAAACCCTTATTTCAAATCGATAGTATTAATGAAAAGTTGACAGAAAAACCGCTCGTACGGTGCTAGGTTGGCATAGTCATCTTATAAAATAGACAGAAGGGCAGTGTATTTAACATTGGAAATGTTATATATATATAAATAACCGTAATCAGCCAACCTAAAAAATAATGGTAATTGTACCTTTTTGCTCAAGTGGGGCAATTTGAAAGGTATCAAAATGGGCGCTTTCAGCAGCTTGTTTGGCCTTGGTAAACAAGTATTGGCTGGTAGTGGTAGTTCCCTCAGCTCCGGGTTCCGCCTTAATAACGTTTCCATATTTATTAATGGTAATTTCTACTACTACAATACCTTTTTCAGAAGTAAGATTATTTACTACCGGTTGGTTCAGCAATTTCCGACCGCTCATCACATAGCTTATTCCTTTTGTTCCACTGGCTGAAGTGGTTTTGGTTTCAGCAGGAGGTACCGGAGGTTCTTTATCTTTTGAATCAGAAAAAACGATTGCTGAGATCTCACTGGTCTTAAAATTCATGATGTTTCCCTTGAAGGCAAAGGCAAGCTTCCCATCATTGATAGAAACAACTTCACCATTCATAGATTCGCCGCTTTTAAGCAGTAGTTTATGCTGAGCCGATGAAATAAGCGGGATTAGCAGTAAAATTGAAATTCTAAATAGGTGTTTCATATTTTAGGGGTATGTTGCTACGAACGCTTAAAACTAGAATTTAGTACTGTTCCTTTATATGAGGCATTGATATTTTATTAACTTCTGCATTGTGAATAAAATGGCTCAACTTATCCTACATTCCATTTTGTCAACTTTAGACTCCTGAGTAATCCATACCTTTGCGGCCCTAAAAAGTCACCTTGATCCTATGAAGTTATTATACGCTTATTTAAAGAATTTCTGGAAGTTGATGCTTTTCATTCTCCTGTTGGCTTGTATCAACACCGTGTTTTCAATGATGGATCCGCTAATCCTCGGAAAGATGATTGATAGATCCAGCCATTTTAAAGAGCTGCACAGCAATGAATTCTTTAAGGCAATTGGCGTTTTTTTATTACTCTTAATTGGTGTGGCAATGGTGTCACGTATAGCCAAAAATTTCCAGGATTATTTTCTGAATGTGGTAATACAAAAAATTGGTGCGCAGATTTATTCAGATGGTATACGCCATTCGCTCGAATTGCCATATTCTGTTTTTGAGGATCAGCGTAGTGGAGAAACGCTCGGCAAACTGCAGAAAGTTAGGACTGATGTTGAGCGATTGTTGTCGGCATTCATCAATATCCTTTTTGTTTCCGTTGTTGGAATTGTTGTAGTGATTGTTTATACCATCAATGTAAACTGGATCATTGCTCCAATTTATTTTTCTGCGATTCCCATAATTGGTATTTTAAGTTCTGTATTAAGTAAAAATATCAAAAAGATGCAAAAACTGATTGTTACCGAAACAACAGCACTTGCAGGAACCACTACTGAATCATTAAGAAATATTGAATTAGTTAAAAGCCTTGGATTGGCAAGTCAGGAAATTGACCGATTGAATAAAACAACACAAAAGATTTTAAAGCTTGAACTAAAAAAGGTACGTTATGTTCGCAGCTTGAGTTTTATTCAAGGCACCTGTGTTAATTTACTCCGCGTCACTATTCTCGGTGTAATGATGTATCTTATCTTTACTCAGAAGATTTCAGTAGGACAATTTACAACGATGTTTATTTATTCATTTTTTATTTTTGGTCCGCTGCAGGAGATGGGCAATATTATCAATATATATAGGGAGACGGAAGTTTCGCTTAATAATTTTCAGGAAATACTCAATATCAAACCTGAATCAAAACCATTACATCCTGCTAAACTGGGCTCTATCAACCGCTTTGAATTCGAACAAGTTAGTTTTAAACATCAAACAGCTTCGTCCAATGCTGTTAATAATATTTCATTTAGTACAGGGAAAGGGCAGACCATTGCATTTGTTGGCCCGTCCGGATCAGGCAAAACAACCTTGGTAAAATTATTAGTTGGACTTTATCATCCGGTAAATGGTCAAATTATATATAATGGTTTTCCTTCTGATGAAGTAAGCCTTGATGAGTTGCGATCTCAGATTGGATTGGTAACTCAGGATACACAATTGTTTTCAGGAACCATCAGAGAGAATTTATTATTTGTAGCTCCTAATGCAACAGATGATGATTGTATGGAGGTATTAAAAAAGTCGGCGTTACAAGGATTGCTCGATCGTGCAGACAAAGGGTTGGATTCGATGATAGGTGAGGGAGGAGTTAAAGTCTCAGGCGGGGAAAAACAAAGGCTATCTATTGCCCGCGCATTATTGAGAAACCCTTCATTGCTCGTATTTGATGAAGCAACGTCAGCACTGGATTCACTCACTGAAGAAGAGATCAATGAAACCGTCAGAAATGTTTCCGTTAATAAAAATCATATTACCATTTTGATAGCGCATCGGCTTTCCACTGTAATGCATTCAGACATGATTTATGTGCTCGAAAAAGGAAACATTATTGAATCCGGTAAACATGATGAATTGCTATCTTTAAAAGGATTGTATTTTGCCATGTGGCGTCAACAGATTGGCGAAAGAAAACATATTTCTGCTTCACACGTCAGGGAACATTTAACTGTTTGATGGAATTTCAGCAAATTATTGAAAGGATAACAATAAGAATCAAACAGCCTCTTCCTGGACATGCTGCTCATGCTCATCTGTCGCCAAGGTCAAGGCTTGATACTTCCGAATACCTGAGACTGAATCCTGCTTATAAATCGGGATGTGTTACCTTATTGGTTTACCCTGAAAGTGATATAACCCGCTTGCTCCTTATGGAGCGAACGGAAAGCAATGATGCTCATAGCGGGCAGATTTCATTCCCGGGGGGTAAAAGGGAAATGGATGATCAGTCATTACAAGAAACAGCATTAAGGGAAACATTTGAAGAAGTTGGAATAGATCCTTCCGCAATTCAAATTATCGGTCAGCTTTCCGATATATATATTCCGGTGAGTAACTACCTCGTTCATCCTTTTGTTGGTTTTGCAAATTCCTTTCCTAAAACAAAATTGAATCCTCAAGAAGTGAAATCCATTCTGACTCCGGAATTAGATGTTTTTATGCTTGATGATCTACCAAGGATGCAATTTAAAAGTAAAGTTGGTTGGATTGAAGCACCCTATTATTCATACATGGATTATAAGATTTGGGGTGCTACGGCTATGATGATTCGAGAATTGGTGGAAATAATAAAATACTAAAGGCACCTTTATGAGTACCTTTAGTATTTAAATTAATAGATTTAATTTAAATATTTTTCCAATTACCAGGTTCCTGATGTTCCTAATTTAGTCATTTGAACATTTAATACTTGATCAGGCATACCATTTACAGATTGACTGACAAAGGCTATGATAGAGCAGTTGTTTTTATTGATGTTCTCAGGTAATTGATAAGAAAAAGTCTGATGGTCGCTTCCTCCGGAAATAAGTGCTCCTTGTTTAATTTGCATGCCCATTGATGGAGTAATGCATGTTCTTACTACATGTTGATGCACATACTCACTCATAGGATTACCTTTGTGGTAAAAAGGACTTTTATTATTATTGTTAAAATTATTTGCCTGATAATTGCTTGGATTACTTAATGCAATATTGTCTTCAACAACATAAACATTGATGAAACAAGTTGCATTTATTTTTGCAGTAAATCCTTCATATACATCTATTGTTGCTGTTTTACTATTGATTGTAGATGAAATAGAAACGCCACAACTTGTAGATTGATTTAATTGCTGAGAAATCGCACTTTGGTAATTTGATCCTCCAATAAATCGGAAGCCATTCATTGTACTTCTGTCAACTAATGATGAAGGATATGCTGTATTACCGTTACTTGTTAAAGCGTTGACAAGCAAATCAGTTTGCGGCGATTCTAAAATATCATTATTGTGATGTGAAGCAACGATAATCCTGGCTGGATTTGAAGCAACGATATGGTTCAGTATTCTGGTTACTTCAGGAACATCACCATAAGAAGTTCCTACAAATTCCTCAACCAAAACTCGCTTGGTGTAGCCGGCATGTGCGGCTGTGTTTTCTACAGGAGCTAAATTTTCTGAAGTTACACCTGAATTATTGGAATTTACTGAATATTCATCTTTCTGGCAAGAGATTGCGAAAGCGGCGAGACAGGATAATACTAGGATGTTTTTTTTCATGTGTATTGTGCTTTTTTTTACAATACAATGATAGATTCGAAACAAGACCTTATGTTGACAATATTTCTTGTTTTCTTACAAAATTAACTAATCCCAGTTTTTGTTTTTGCCTGCTTTTACCCGTTGTACATTCATGATTTGCTGTGTCAAAGTTGTAGTACCAACCTTATTGATAAAAGCAACTATATACAATTGAGAAGGATCGTAACCACTAATATCGATGCTGAAGGATTTACCATAAATACCTCCTGCATGAATATAAGAAGCAGGAATAATTATTCCATTGTTAGAAGTGGCCACTTTCCGCAGAACGTAAGAATGATTATAACCTATTATAGGATTTCCCAACTGATAAAAAGGGCTGCTGGCAATATTGTTATAATAATTTGACTGGTTGTAACCGGAGCCAGTTCCTGTAACACTATCTTCAAGTAAATAGACGGTAAGGTTGTAAGTGCCGCTCATTGCTTGATTAAACCCGGAATAAACGGTAGTGCTTAATAAATTTCCTGAAATAGTACTGTTGATTTTCAGCCCGCAAGCTGCAGTTTTATTTAAACAGGTATTTACAATGGTACTTGTCCAGGTTGTTTTGTGTAATACAGAAACTCCATTGAACGGTAAACGATTGAATGATCCAGACGAATACTGGGTCACATTCAAAAGGGTTTTTAAGAAATCAAATTGAACATTATTCATGGCATCCCCTTTATGGATGTTAACTCCATAAACTTTATCGGGATGTTGAGCTGCATAATTTCTGTACTTCTGCTCTGCATCAGGGCACGTGGCACATGAAACAGTGGAGTACATCTCCATCAATAATTTTTGGGAGAAGGTGGCAGGTGACAGTTGAACAACTTTTGAATTTTCTAATGATGATATAGGTTGGGGAATACCGCTGTCTTCTTTCTGGCAGGCTGCAAAACTAAAGGCGATCAATATTGATATTAATATTTTATTAGTCATTTGTTTTGTTTTTTTAGTAAAATTAGCAAGGTGTGTGTAACCTTAACGGGTTAAAACTGTTTACATTGCCTGTTTTTTTTACAATGATGAAAATAAAGCTGTGGATACTGACTGCCAGCTACTTGATTTAACTAATCCCAGTTTTTATTTTGGCCGGCTTTTACTCTTTGAACATTCATTATTTCATGCGTCAAGGCTGTTGACCCTAATTTGTTTACAAAAGCAACTATATACAATTGTCGTGCATCATAACCGCTGATATCGATATTGAATGATTTTGCAAAAACACCACCTGCTATTATTTTAGAAGCAGGAATAGCTATTCCGTTATTCGGTGTAACTACTTTTCTTAGTACGTAATTATGATTATACCCAATTATCGGATTACCTAACTGATAAAATGGGCTGCTGGATATGTTATCATAATAGTTAGACTGATTATAACCTGATCCTGTACCCGTAACGCTATCTTCCAATATGTAAACTGTAAAATGGTAATCGCCTGTCATCGATTGGTTAAAAGCTGAGTAAACATCAGCGTATAGTATATTCGCGGAAATATTACTGTTGATCTTAAGTCCACACTTGGCTGTTTTATTTAAACAGGAATTAACAATGGTACTTGTCCAAGTGGTTTTATGCAAAACTGATACACCATTAAAAGGTAATCGGTTGAAAGATCCGGAAGAATAAGCTGTTACTATCAGTTGACTGTCCAAGTAATTAAATTGTGGATTATTCATAGCATCACCTTTATGTACACACACACCATAAAGCAGATCTGGATGCTGGGCTGCATAATTCCGGTATTTCAGTTCAGCATCGGGACATGTTGCACAAGAAACTGTGGAATACATTTCCATCAGCATTTTTTGAGCAAAAGTTGTTGGTATTGAAACAATACTTTTAGAATCAGGATATGATACCCCGTCATGAATTACAAAATCATTTTCTTTTCTACAAGCTGAAAGGCTTAAAAAAGTTAATACAACTATCAATATTTTATTTTTCATGTTATAATATTTGTCGGAATAAAATTAGTAATTTTCAATTGTTAATTCAGACTAGAATAAGTCTGTTATTTTTTTTCTAAACATAAAGATAGCTAATAATAAAGCAAATTGATTGCTGTGAAGATTTAAGCTTTAGTCCCAGTTTTTAACAGACCCGAATATTGCTTGTTGTGCATTCAAAACTTCATGAGTTGTAGAAGTATTACCTGATTTGTCAATGAATGCTACTATTGTTAAGTTGTCTGTTTTGAGACTACCGATATTAAAGGTATAAGTTTTTACATAATGCCCACCAGGGACTGTACTAGCAGCAGGGATTAGGTCTCCGGCATTATTGCTGATCATTTTACGAAGCACATGGTCATGTTTAAAGTTTAGAATCGGATCACCTAAATTAAAATAGGGATGTCCGGTTATAGTATTATATGAATTGCGTTGATCATATTGGCTGCCGCTTCCTGTTACATTGTTTTCAAGCAGCATTACATTTAGTCGATAAGCACCAGTTAATGTTTGAAGGAATCCTGCATGTATCTCGACCGTGGCAATTGAGTCGTTGAGTGAAGATTTAAGGGCTAATCCGCAAACGGGGGTTTTCCCTTTTGCCTGGTTAAAATTTGACATCCATTGTGTTCGATTTAATACAACTACACTTAGCGAAGGTATCCGATTAACCAATCCTGATGGAAAGGAAGGCGGCATTGCATTATTATAAACGCTATCTAAATAATTATAATAAGATATTTCCATTGCATCACTGTAGTGAATCATCACAGGTATTGCAGTGGTTGGGTAAGCGTCTGTTATATCTTTTAATTTAACGAAACCATCAGTGCACTGTCCCTGTCCGGCACCTGTAAATAATTCAAGTACTACTTTTTGGCTGAAGGAGGATGGAAAAGATCCTATTGAATTACTTGTATTGTCAGATGGCGTTGCTGATTCTTCCCCCTTCTGACAGGAAAGAAATGACATGATGCAAAAAGTAATAATAGCTAAGTGTCTCATTATTCTTAAGATATTTATCAAGGCAATTTAGAAAAGTTACAAAAATTTATTTATGATTTATACTTTTTTATTACATGGACTTTTAAGTACAATGTTGTGTAAGAAATTAATATTTAATTATCATCTAAACCTATGCATGGCAGCCCAGTTCAGCATAAGTTTAGTAAAAAGTCTGTAGATTTACCTGTAAGATTTTTAAGAAAATGACAACAAAAACATTTAATATCAGAGCTTACGGGCTATTAATCAGTAAAAAAAATGAAGTCTTAATTTCTCGTGAAATGGTGAAAGGGAATCTTATTACCAAATTTCCCGGAGGCGGACTTGAGTTTGGAGAAGGATTGAGTGAATGTTTGATCAGAGAATTCAAAGAAGAGCTGGACGTCGACATTCAAATTATATCCCATTTTTATACCACTGATTTTTTCGTGGAATCTATTTTTAATTTGAATAGTCAAGTTATTGCAGTATACTATCTGGTTAGGACAGATGACTCAATTGAAAATAAACATTATTCAGATTTAAAAAGGGAACTTTTAGACGGAGAAATACATTTCAATTGGATACCACTAAATAATTTAAATAGCAATGAATTTATCTTGCCAATTGATAAACATGTTGTGAACTTAATGAAAAGTAACCTTATTGCTTAAAGAAAGAAACCTGCATAAAACCTTTTCGTTCATAGTAATCTTTTGCTTTTATGCAAGCTGCTTTGGATGCAAAATCAGAAATAATAATACTGTACATTCTTTTATTTCCATTTCCATTCCCTGCAATGAGTACTTTTTCGACATCTTCATGAAGGTACAATTCATTTGCAAGATAAATGATATGAATCAAGTCATTTGACTTATATAATTGAATGGAATAGTCGCCTAATTCTTCTTCATTACCCAGGCAATCCACCACGTCGTTGCAAAGGAAGATGTTATCTAATTCAGGGCTGTGTTGAATGAAGTCCATTTCTTCTATTTCAACTGTTGTTAAGCCATGTTGATAACTGCCAATGCGCCTTGCAGCAGCTTCAGAGAGGTCAATAATGCGTGAATAATTATAAGGTCCTCTGTCGTTGACTCTTACAGTAATGCTTAATTGATTTTTCAGGTTTGTGACACGCAAATAAGTATTGAAAGGAAGTTTTCTATGAGCGGCAGTGAATGTAAATCTATTATACAACTCCCCATTGGCGGTTTTTTTACCATGGAAATCTATTCCGTAATAAGATGCTTTTCCCTTAACAGATTTGGAGTCAGTTAGGAGCGGTGTCTGCTGAATAAAAAGAAAGGAGGAGATTAGAATTATTAAGGTGCGTAGCATACTTTCAACGTCAGGCTAAAAGTAATTCTTTTTCAATTGAAATAATTAGTTTAGGACAAACGATGATTAACAATTTGTTCAACTTGCATAAAAAGCTGATTTGGGTTGAAAGAGCGCCAGTTTAAAAAGTTCAATTCACCACCGTAAACCAGGTAATAATCAATATTAAATTGACTAAGTTCAGCAAGTACATGGGCCCTGAAATTAATTGCGGTAATCCAACCATCTTCCACATCTTCAAACCATTCTTCATAATAACAATCGTCGGATCCGTGAAAATTCAGAACATTTTCTCCAACAAGGATGAATTTTCTGATACCATTGGTAATCATTAAATCAATGACTTCGCGCTTCAGCATCATAATGTCATTGTTAATCGTATCATTCCACTCGCCAATTAACTCAATAATGGCAAAGGAATTATCATAATCAGTATAAAGATTTTTGAGGTATAGCGTACTCGATCCGAAGTCATCCCATTGCGGATGGATGTAATAATTGTAAATCGTATTATTATATATAAACTCACTGTACTCCCTTCCATAAAAAGGGGAGAGTTCATCTTCTGCAGCTACATATAAATCACGCCAGGCATAAAATGGCTCAATGTCCTGCATTTATAATCTCGTTTAATTTTCTATTATTCACAATTTCAATTTATTTGTCTCAAAGGTAGTTAAGGCTGCTTGAAATTATTAATAGCAGCTCTCACGTTTCCGTATTTTTGTAATAATTCTTTTGCAGCATTTTCATTTACATTTAATGCTTTCATAATCATTCTTGTTCCACGATCAATTAGTTTGTTATTGCTTAATTGCATATCTACCATTTTGTTTCCTTTGACTCTTCCAAGTTGTATCATTAAGGCTGTAGATATCATATTCAATGTAAATTTCTGTGCTGTTCCTGCTTTCATACGGGTACTTCCAGTAACAAATTCAGGACCGGTAATTATTTCAACAGGAAATTGTGCATGAACAGCAACAGGACTACCCGGATTACAGGTAATGCAACCGGTTAATATATTGTTTTGATTGCATTTGCTCAATGCACCAATCACATAGGGTGTTGAACCGGAAGCTGCAATTCCAATAACTGAATCAAGTTGATTTATGTTATACGCTGCTAAATCATTCCAACCGTTATTCTCATCATCTTCAGCAAATTCAACAGCTTTTCTAATTGCCTGATCACCCCCGGCAATAATACCAACAACAATACCATGTGAAATACCAAAAGTAGGAGGGCATTCGCTGGCATCTAAAATACCTAATCTTCCGCTGGTTCCTGCTCCGATATAAAAGAGACGCCCTCCTTTCTTCATTTGAGGTAAGATGTGCGCTATTAATATTTCAATTTGAGGTAATGCTTTTTGTACCGCCGAGGCAACAGTGCTGTCTTCTTTATTAATATTTAGCAAAAGATCGTGAACAGCCATTTTATCCAGATCATCGTAAGCAGAATCTGACTCCGTAATTTTATCTGCAGCATTCATTCATCAATATATTTTAGGATAACGCTGTGAATCATAATCAGACATCATAGAATAAACAATGTCAAAAATATCTTCCATTTGTGGTTTGCTCCAGTAGTCACCATCAGAGCCATAGGCAGGACGATGTTCCTTCGCAGAAAGCGTTCTTGGAGGAGCATCTAAAAATTGAAAAGCATTTTGCCCTTCCAAAACTTGCTGAAGCATGAATGCAGAACCGCCACCTGGTACATCTTCATCAAGGAAAAGTACTTTATTTGTTTTTTGAATTGATTTGGCAATAGTATGATTAAGATCAAAAGGTAAAAGTGTTTGTACGTCTATCAGTTCACATTCAATACCATGTTCACTTAATTGTTTACAGGTGTCTTCTGCAATTCTACAAAGTGAACCATAGGTTACAATTGTTACATCACTTCCTTCTCTTAGTACTTCAGGAAAACCAAGTGGTATTCTGAATTCACCAATATTCACTGGCAGTTTTTCTTTGATACGGTAAGAGTTTAATGGCTCAATGACCAATGCCGGCTCATCAGATTGCAAAATAGTATTATAAAATCCAGCAGCCTGAGTCATATTTCTTGGTACGCAACAATGAATACCTCTAATGGCACCCAGTATTAATTGTAAAGGTGAGCCCGAATGCCATATACCTTCCAGCCGATGGCCACGTGTCGAAATTATTAATGGAGCTTTTTGTCCGCCACGTGTTCGATATTGCAAACAGGCCAAATCATCTGTTAGAATCTGAATGGCATAAGCGATATAATCAAGATATTGTATTTCAGCAATAGGTCGAAATCCTCTTAATGCCAATCCAATACCTTGTCCAATAATGGTGGCTTCCCTGATTCCGGTATCAATCACTCTATAGTCTCCATGTTTTTGTTGAAGTCCTGCATAAGTTTGATTAACACCACCTATTCCGCCAACATCTTCTCCAAAAGCTACAAGCTCAGGCATTGTTGATAATAAATAATCAAAATTGGCTTGCAATACTTCCCGTCCGTCAACTAATGGTGAATCATCTTTATATATCGGTGGTACCGGTTCAATATTAAAAATTGACTGATTGCTCTGGCTGAATTGATTGGAATCATAACGAACTTTATTGTATCCTTCGAATTCGTTTAGCCAATTGAGCAAAGCATGCTTTTCATTTGATGATTCTCCAATAACATAACGCAAGGATTTTTTTATTGCGATACAAATTTCCTTACGCTCAGGATCGGATGATTGTAAAAGTTCATCGTTTATTTTTCCAATGAATACGCCATTACTGCTCACAGCACTTAATTGCTGCAACAACGCAGTAGTTTTTGAATGTTCATTTTTAATACCGGCAGTATGAATGTCCCATGCATTTTTCCTTGCTTCCTGCGCTCTTTTCTTTGCTGCAGATTCAATATCTTCTAATTCTTCATTCGAAGAAATTGAATTTTGAATGATCCATTCACGCATTTTATGAATGCAATCATTTTTCTCTTCCCATTTAAGTCTATCCTGTGACTTGTATCTTTCATGAGAGCCACTGGTAGAATGACCCTGTGGCTGCGTCATCTCCTGGATGTGAAATAAAACAGGAATATGATTTGCCCGACAAAGCGCAATACCTTTTTCATACATTTCACAAAGAGCAGGATAATCCCATCCATTTGCTTTGTAAATTAAGAAACCATCTTTTTCTTCTCCTCTTTCAAATCCCTTCAGTAGTTCAGAAATACTTTCTTTTGTTGTTTGGTATTTTTTGGCAACAGAAATACCATATCCGTCATCCCAAACAGAAATTGCAAGTGGAACTTGCAATACGCCCGCTGCATTAATTGTCTCAAAAAAAAGTCCTTCTGATGTTGAAGCATCGCCTATGGTACCAAATGCCACTTCATTACCTTTAATGGTAAACTGAGCATTTTTGGCAGCAGCATTTTTATTTAGCCTGTACAATTTTGATGCATAAGCCAAACCCAATAAGCGAGGCATTTGTCCGGCTGTTGGAGAAATATCAGCGGAGGAGTTTTTTAATTTAGTAAGGTCTTTCCATGTTCCATCATCGTTCAATAAACGAGTTCCATAATGACCGTTCATTTGTCTGCCTGCAGAAGAAGGCTCTAATGAGGCATCTGGAACTGCGTATAACTGGGAGAAAAACTGTTCCAGTGTTAATAAACCGGCAGCAAACATAAAGGTCTGGTCACGGTAATAGCCTGAGCGAAAATCACCTTCTTCAAAGGCCTTTGCCATAGCTATTTGAGCTATTTCTTTGCCGTCACCGAAAATGCCGAATTTAGCCTTTCCGGTAAGCACCTCCTTGCGCCCAATAAGACTGGCTTGCCTGCTTTCATTGGCAATACGATAGTCATTCAGTATGATCTGTTTAAACTCCTCATAGGTGAGGGTTTCGTTGGAAATTTGAGGCCGCATGGATGGAAATCTTGTTCTTATTGGCAAAAATAAGGAATATTCATGGTCGGGAAAAGGGCTTATTTATACGTTATTTCAAAAGAAATACTGGTCGATATTGAACAAAAAAGGATAGAAAAACTATATATATATAATTATTATGTCAGGAAGTCATAAATTGCAAAGCAGGCAAATAGGACGCTGGCAATTCCATTGGTTGTAAAAAAAGCCATGTTTACTTTTGTAAGATCGCCGGTTCGAACAATGGAATGTTGATAAATTAACAAGATAGAAAAAAATACATATCCCGTAAAATAAAACAAACCAAATTCTCCATAAATCCCTGCCAATAATAAAAAAATAGAGGAGGAAATGTGCATGAAACGGGAAATAAGGAGCGCTTTTTTTCCTCCGAAATATGCCGGTATTGAATTTAATTTTTCTTGTCTGTCAAAACTTTCATCCTGTAAGGCATAAATAATATCAAAACCGGTTACCCAACACAATACTGATAATGAAAACCAAATAGGTAACATATCGAATTGAGCTGTTACTGCGAGGTATGCGCCTATTGGAGCTAATGATAATCCTAAACCTAATATCAAATGACATAAAGCCGTAAATCGCTTTGTATAACTATATCCCAAAACAACTGCGAGCGCAACAAATGATAAATAAAAGCACAATGAATTAATAAACCAAGTAGTAGCGATAAATAGCATACAGCTTATGAAAGTAAATATTAATGCTGATTTAGAGGAAATAATTCCGGCCGGCACTTCACGAATGGCAGTACGCGGATTCAACACATCATATTTTTGATCAGCCCACCTGTTGAATGCCATGGCTGCAGTTCTTGCAAAGACCATGCAAAGCAGCACTTTTACAGCCATTGTCCAGTCAACTGTAAAATTTACTTTAATAATACCTAAAGTAAATCCGATGGCTGCAAACGGTAATGCGAATACCGTATGACTGAATTTAACCAATGAAAGATAATTGCCTATTGATTTAGTTTGCATTTAAATGCAAAAATGCATAAACAATTGGAATTACTGATATAATAACTTCCCAATAGCAATTGTTTCATTCGCTGAAATGATTTTCAGGAAATAAATTCCCGAAGTCAATTGCTTTGCACGCGATAAAACAAAATGATCAGATCCTTCACTAAGTAATGATGAACCTACAAGTCGTCCCTGGCTATCGGTAATGATTAACTGTCCGGCGACTTTCAATACGGGGAATGAGAATTCCACCTGACCTGATGCAGGATTCGGCGAGCAATATATATATGAATTACCGGGTTCGTAATGATTAATTGACGTTAAGCCACAATTGGTCAGCATGCTGAATGCATCAACTTTTCCAAATCCCCAATCGGCATCAGGTAAATTAGTGCCTGTGAATGCATCTGTTTTTGCACAAGTGGTTACAGCATTTTTAATATCCAGCCAAGAGGCAAACGGATATTTCTCAAGGTATAAAGCGACAACCCCTGAAACAACAGCAGAAGCGGCACTCGTTCCGTCGCCACGAAGGTGTTGAGCAGTGGGGGGAATTTTATAAGGAGCATTGACTTTAAACCAGGGCTGGCTTGTCACAATCAATGGACCAAATATATATGCACCACTGGCAGCAATATCCGGTTTCTGTCTACCATCGCGGGTAGGACCCTTGCTTGAAGTTGGATGTAAAGCCCCCACAGTATAAGGAAATGTTTGTATCACATTATTATAATCATGATAACTATTCATGTTTGTGAATTGTGCTACAGTGATTGTTTTATCGCTGCATTGAAAACCGCTACACATATTTTGTGCGTTATCAGGAAAACGGTAATAATCAACTGGTGGAAAGATAACAGATGTTGGTATGGATGCGGTAGGAACCCAGTTAAAGCTATATCCATCAATACTACCAGTTCCGGTAACTTGCATTCGCCAGTTATATAAAGAGTCTTGGTCAATTACATAATACATTCCATACTGATCACCTATTTTATCACCATAGCTGGTAATTATTCCAAGGCGGTTGCCATTGATACTAAATAATGTATCCTCATGCAAAACGCCTAATTGCTGAGACATGTTGGTATAAGGGAGTTGGCCCCTGTACTCATAAAGGGGATTCGTTCTATCGGCAACTATCGTAAAACTGATATTATTCATCGTTAATGAATCGCCCCAGAATTCACCATAAATTTGTGTTGGACTGTTTAGCCAAGTAAAAAGAGTGTCACCGGTATTCAAAGTTGTTTGCACATGAAGCGGGTAGCCTCCGGCATTTCCTGCAGCGCAAACTAATGATCTTCCATTTTGTGCAGTAATGAGATTGTCAATAAGTTGAGAAGACAAATCTTTCCCATCATGCGACCCAAAATAGGTACCTGCACTGATGTTGATGACACAAGGTAAGCCCATGGCTGCAGCCTTATTATATATATAATCAACACCGTCGGCGACAGAGCTTAAAAATTGGTCATCACTTACATTAAAATTTACATTAACAATTATTAACTCAGCATCAGGTGCAGCACCAACATACTCACCTACAGCAAGTCCATTTCCTGCAGCAATTCCGCTTATCACAGTACCATGAACTCCCTGGTCATGATGTGCATTCGCTAAACCGTTGTTAATATCCGATTCAGTAAACTCCTGTCCGTAATTATAGGGCAGAGGGGTATTGGCGCTATCTGGCAGTAAATGATCCCAGATGTATTTAATTCTTGTTTGACCTAAAGAATCGCGGAAATCTGGATGCGTGAAATCAATTCCCGTATCAATAATACCCATCACAATATTCTTTCCCGTATAGGACTTTGTTAATGGTAGATTCCCATTGTGAACAGGCATGATATTATTCAAGTAACGCATGGTATCATCAAGCAATGGTTTTAATAAGGGTGCACCTTCTTCGATCCTGCTGATGCCGGATTCATTTGCTAAAGCGGTAATGGCATGCATTGGCACCATTACAGATGAAATATTTCCTTTTGAATATTTGAAAACACCACCTTGCTGCAGCACAATTTCCTTGATTCGAATTGGATCACCTTTTAGCAGTAATGCTATCGGTTTCTGACTTAATTCAGGATTAGCCAATCGTTTTGCCACATTAAAAGAAAGCTTAGGAGCTTGTTGGGAATAAACGGTAACTCCAAGAAACAGGAGTATTGAAAGTGTGAGGAACTTTTTCATTAATTGAGGCATGTTTTTCATAGTATAACGAACGCACTTTTTTAACTAAATTTGCGCGCCTTATTATACTTAAAACAGGCATCTAAGTTACAAATTACTATGGCAGACGATAAAAAAATTATTTTTTCAATGGTTGGCGTGGGAAAGGTATACCCACCGCAGAAACAGGTACTTAAAGACATTTACCTGTCTTTTTATTATGGCGCTAAAATCGGCATCCTCGGCCTTAACGGATCCGGCAAAACAACTTTATTAAAGATTATTGCCGGTCTTGAACATTCCTATCAGGGAAAGGTCGTCTTTTCTCCGGGTTATACTGTAGGGTATCTTTCCCAGGAACCTGAACTCGACAACACCAAAACAGCACGTGAAATAGTGATGGAAGGCGTGCAGCCTACGGTTGATTTGTTGAAGGAATATGAAGACGTTAACAATAAGCTGGGTGAGCCGATAAGTGATGACGAAATGACGAAGTTGATTGACCGGCAAGCTGAGTTAATGGATAAAATTGAGGCAGCTGGAGCCTGGGAACTCGACAATAAAATTGAAGTAGCTATGGACGCTCTTCGTTGCCCTGAACCTGATGCCTTGGTAGCAAAATTATCCGGTGGCGAAAGAAGAAGGATTGCAATGTGTAGGCTTTTACTGCAAGAGCCTGATATTTTATTGTTGGATGAGCCTACGAATCATTTGGATGCCGAAAGTGTTGAATGGTTAGAGCATCATCTTCAGCAATACAAAGGGACCGTTATTGCAGTAACCCACGATCGTTATTTTTTGGATAATGTAGCAGGATGGATATTAGAGCTTGATCGCGGTGAAGGGATTCCCTGGGAGGGAAATTATACCAGTTGGCTGGAACAAAAGAGCCATCGCTTAGAGATGGAGGAAAAGACGGAGAGTAGGAGAAAGAAAACGTTGGAGCGCGAATTGGAATGGGTTCGCATGGCGCCTAAAGCTCGTCATGCTAAATCAAAAGCACGTTTGCAGGCTTATGATAAAATGTTGAATGAGGAAACGAAAGATAAAGAAGAAAAATTGGAATTATTCATTCCCCCGGGCCCACGTTTGGGAGGAGTTGTAATTGAAGCAATAAATGTGAACAAGGCTTTTGGTGATAGACTATTGATGGAGAACCTGAATTTCTCATTG
This sequence comes from Bacteroidota bacterium, assembly GCA_031418215.1. Classification (GTDB taxonomy): domain Bacteria; phylum Bacteroidota; class Bacteroidia; order AKYH767-A; family OLB10; genus JANOXC01. Next base: position 30,555 of record JANOXC010000040.1, on the reverse strand, counting down.
CCACAAGCAGGTGTAGTTGGTATCATTGGACCTAATGGCGTCGGAAAGACAACCTTGTTCCGTATGATCATGAAACAAGAGCTTCCTGACAGTGGCGAATTCAATATCGGAGAAACAGTTCAATTAGCATATGTTGATCAAAGTCATGATGCTTTGTTGCCCGATAAATCAGTGTATGAAATCATTGGTAATGGATTGGAGAATATTATGATTGGCGGCAAGAACGTTAATGCACGTGCTTATATTTCTAAATTTAATTTCAGTGGTGCCGATCAGGGGAAGAAATTAAGTGTTTTGTCGGGCGGTGAAAGAAACCGTGTTCATTTGGCAATGACTTTAAAACAAGGCGCAAATGTTTTATTATTGGATGAGCCTACCAATGATATTGATATAAACACTTTGCGTGCATTGGAAGATGCAATTGAGAATTTCGCTGGATGCGCTGTTATCATTAGCCACGACCGTTGGTTCCTTGATCGTGTTTGTACGCATATACTTGCTTTCGAAGGCGATTCACAGGTTTATTTCTTTGAAGGAGGTTATACGGATTATGAAGAGAATAAGCGGAAACGATTAGGTAATGTAGAGCCGAAGAGATTCAGGTATAAAAAATTAACCGTTTAACACCTACATTAAAGTCATTTCGAGCGTAGCCGAGAAAACTTTTGATATGATTTGAAAAAAGTTCATGCAAATGAAAAATAGTTTATGGGAAACTACTTCACATACATAACAACCAATCCAGATAAAACAACATTATATATAGGTGTTACCAATGATTTGCAAACAAGAATCTTACAACATCAGGAAAACAAAGGAACAAAGAACAGCTTTGCTGGAAAATATTATTGTTATAAATTGATTTATTGGGAGAGGTTTGATTTTCCGATGGATGCTATTAATCGGGAAAAACAATTGAAAAGATGGAGCAGGGCAAAGAAAGAAGAACTCATCAACAGGCAAAATCCTAAATGGAATTTCCTTAATGAGGATTTATTTGTTTAGTTGAAAATATTTCTTGTTGTTTAACAAGGTCTCTCGACTTCGCTCGAGATGACTTAAGGTAGAGGAAAAATTTCAGTAGCATTAATTAATATTTTAATATCTAGATTATAATTTAAAAAATTAAGAAGAGGAATTAGTAGTTATGAAACCAAGCATTCCTAAGGGTACCCGTGATTTTTCGCCATTGGAGATGGCTAGTAGAAATTTTATTTTCAATACGATTCGCACGGTTTATGAGAAATATGGTTTTCAGCAGATTGAAACACCTGCAATGGAGAATATTGACACTCTTACAGGTAAGTATGGTGAGGAAGGCGATAAACTTATTTTTAAAGTATTAAATTCTGGGAATTATTTTTCAGATTTACCTTCTGGAAATTTTTTAGAAGACATTCCACTTAAGAAAGAGGTTATAGAACATGCAAATTCGTGGAAAGAATTAGTAAAGGGTCAAGATGTTCCTCTTGATCACATTATCAATCCATATTTACTTGTGAAGAAAATTGCAGATAAAGCACTTCGCTATGACCTTACTGTTCCCTTTGCACGATATGTGGTTATGCACCAAAATGAAATTACTTTTCCATTTAAGCGGTATCAAATTCAACCTGTATGGCGAGCCGATCGTCCACAAAAGGGAAGGTATAGGGAGTTTTATCAGTGTGATGCTGATGTAATAGGATCAACATCCCTATTGAATGAAGTGGAGTTGGTGCAAATTATTGATGAAGTATTTAAGTGTTTGGGATTGAAAGTTGTCATCAAAATTAATAATCGCAAAATTTTAAGCGGTATAGCTGAAGTGATTGGAGAGAAGGAGAAAATAATGAGTATTACCATTGCACTGGATAAGCTGGATAAGATTGGTGAAGAGAAAGTGTTGGAAGAGATGATGCAAAATGGTGCAAGTAAAAGTGCTACAGAAAAAATAAAACCATTTTTACATATATCAGGAAGTACAGAAGAAAAATTATTAAAACTAAAGGAATTACTTGATATTTCTGAAACCGGAAGAAAAGGAATTGAAGAAGTTGAAACCATTGTTTCCTATTTGACGACATTAAATTTTGAACAATCAAATATTGAACTGGATTTTACACTGGCTCGTGGATTGAATTATTATACCGGTGCAATTTTTGAAGTTAAAATAAATGATCAACGATCCAATTTTAATAGCAGTGTTTTGGGTGGTGGACGTTATGATAACCTGACCGGGATTTTCGGTTTACCAAATGTAAGTGGAGTAGGTATATCGTTTGGTGTGGATCGTATTTACGATGTAATGGATGAATGTAAATTGTTTGACGAGCTGCAGGTAAACAATTCAAAAACAAAAATATTATTTGTCAATTTTGGATCTGCCGAAGAGAAATATTGCCTGCAATTGTTAAGGCAAATTCGCGAGAATAATATTAATGCGGAAATTTATCCTGATTGCGTTAAAATAAAAAAGCAGATGAGTTATGCTGATGATAATAAGATACCATTCGTTGCTATAATAGGTTCAGAGGAGATGCAAAATGGCTTAATAACATTAAAATCTATGCAAAGCGGGGAGCAGGAAAAAATTTCACTTATTGATTTAATAGAGAAACTAAAGTAATTTTAAATTTTAAGCAGGTTAAAAAAGCAATGACCCATCAAATATCTTCCACCCATCTTGATTTTAAGAAATTAAAGGAAATTATTGATTCCGGAGTTAAGTTGGAGCTGTCGCAAACGGCAATTCATAAAATTCAATCATGTCGGGATTATATTGATAGAAAGCTGGCTGGAAGCAACACTGCTTATTATGGGATTAATACAGGTTTTGGTGCGTTATATGATAAAAGTATTTCTGTTGAAGATCTTGAGCAGCTACAATTAAATCTTGTGATGTCGCATGCATGCGGCACAGGTGAAAGAGTACCGGATGAAATTGTGCGTTTAATGCTTTTTCTAAAGATACAAGGATTGTCATATGGTAATTCGGGTGTGCAGTTAAGTACGGTTCAAAGATTAATTGATTTTTACAATGAAGGAGTATTACCTGTTGTTTATACTCAAGGATCACTTGGCGCCTCAGGAGACCTTGCACCCTTGGCACATTTAAGTTTGCCATTGATTGGATTAGGTGAAATAAGCTATAAAGGAGAAACGCTTGCAACTGAACAATTATATATAAAGCTTGGGTGGAAGCCCATTCGCTTGAAATCAAAGGAAGGCCTGGCATTATTAAATGGCACTCAATTTATGAATGCCTATGCAACATGGTCGGTTATTCGCGCTCAGCAATTACTCAACATGGCTGATGTTATTGCAGCTTTATCCTTAGATGCATTTGATGGCCGTATCGAACCTTTCCATACCCTAATTCAGGAAGTTCGTCCACATCCGGGTCAGGTACAGACTGCTGTTAACTTTAGGTTATTATTAAATGGAAGCGAACTGATTGCGCAAAACAAAACACATGTGCAGGATCCTTATTCATTTCGTTGTATTCCACAAGTGCATGGTGCCAGTAAGGATGCTTTCAATCATGTATCTTTTACAGTGTTCAATGAAATTAATTCAGTTACTGATAACCCTACCGTTTTCCCTGAAGATGATTTAATTATTTCAGCTGGCAACTTTCATGGTCAACCGCTTGCATTGGTAATGGATTATCTTGCAATAGCGATGGCAGAGATTGCCAATATCAGTGAACGCAGAACGTATCAGTTAATTAGTGGTCAGAGAGGGCTGCCGCCATTCCTTGTTGCTAAAGCGGGTTTAAATAGTGGCTTTATGATTCCGCAATATACAGCGGCTTCAATTGTAAGTCAGAATAAGCAGCTGTGTACACCTGCCTCAGTTGATTCTATCGTATCCTCTAACGGACAGGAAGATCATGTTAGTATGGGCGGTAATGCCGCTACAAAGCTTTATGCTGTCATTAATAACGTTGAAAAAGTGCTTGCTATTGAATTGATGAATGCTGCTCAGGCTTTGGATTTCAGAAGGCCTATGAAAACTTCATCGTTGCTTGAGTCGCTTTATAAATCCTATCGTAATACGGTTTCTTTTGTTGAAAATGACCGAGTGTTATTTACAGATATTGATAAGTCTGTTCATTTTCTTCAGTCACATGACTTTAATCAATATATATAATCGTTTAAAGCATTTGAAAGTAAAGAAGTACTTTATTTCTGTTGAGTCTGAATTAGATTTTGTTTAATCTTAAAAATTGTTTTTTAAAAATCTAAATGTTGATACCACTTAAGCTTAAGCAAATATTCAGCCCTTTAGTAAAACTTTTCATTGCTAAGAAAATCTTTTCAGCACCTTCCAATAATAATATTCCAGCTAATGCCATCTATGACATCAGTGTTAAAGATATTGATGGAAATCTTGAAAATCTCTCTAAATATAAGGGTTATAAATTGCTTATTGTTAATGTAGCCTCTGAGTGTGGTTATACCCCTCAATATACCCAATTACAGGAATTGTATAAAACCCATCAACCTAAACTAATGATATTGGGATTCCCAAGCAATGATTTTGGTCGCCAGGAGCCTGGCAGCAATGAACAGATAAAAATATTTTGTTCAGAACAATATAATGTTACCTTCCCATTATTTTTGAAATCATCAGTTAATGGTGAACACAGGAATCCATTATATCAATGGTTATCTGATAAAAATCTTAATGGGTGGTGTAATGAGCAACCTTCCTGGAATTTTTGTAAATATTTAGTTGATGAGAATGGCCGGTTGTTAAATTATTTTTCTCAATTGGTTGGTCCTTTTGATAAGGAAATATTGAAAAACTTATAGTAGTTGAATCCTTAATAAAGATGAGTCTAATTGATTAATTAGCTATATAAAAAAATACAGCCGGAAAAACCGGCTGTATTCATAAACTTAAAGTACAACAACAACAACATTATTTCGCTTCAGCAGAATTAGGAAGAATTTCCCTTTCACTTACAGCAACACTATTATTAAAACTACTCAACTGAATTTTGTATTCATAATTTGATTCACGCTTCCAAACCAGCACTACATCGGTTGAATAAGTAACCAGTTTTCCATCTTTTTCAATTGTCATAGTCCATTTACCAAGTTGATAGATTAATTTACCGTTTCCACCTAGTTCTGTAATCTCAGATTTGAAATCTTTGCAGCCTGACATAGCATACCAATATGCGCCTATTTCCTTACTTCCGTGTAGTTTTTTTCCACCCGGTGTTAATATGGTAGCTTCTTCATTGTACATTGCCGCAATATCACCCATTGCTTTTTTGGTAATTGCTGTTTCTATTGATTTGTTTAATTTTTCAATTTCAGCGCGCGCATCACTACCAATTTCTGTGCTTTGTGCATTTAGTGCTGATGGAAGTACTGTTGCTAATAACAATGCTGCGATTGCTGCAACTTTTCTTATTGGATAATTTGTTTTCATTTGATTTGTTTTTTTAGTTGTTTAAATAAATAGTGGTGCGATCCATGAATAAGACGCCTTCGGGTAAATAAATGTTACAGGGGGAGTGTTAAATAATTGTTAACTGAAATCAGGCAAAAAAAACAGGGCAGTATTATTCCTGCCCTGTGATTTGCAGAATACTATAAATTTATTTCTTGTCTTTAGCGTCGATTATTACACCATCTTCACCTATGTGAATATTAACATTTTTATGTTCCCAGTCAATTGAATCTTTTACTGCATCAATTGAAACATTTTTTCCATTCACATTTATTTTTACATGCTCATTTCTGTTTTCCTCCGGAAGATTACATCCTAAGCACTCTAATCCTTTCTCAGTCATTGTCCATGTTTTGCCAATCATGTCATGGTCCCAGGTGTTGGTTACATTCTTAATGTCGTATATAACATCGTCAGATCCGGCTGCCAGGAATACGCTTTTTCCAATAGGCACCTTCAATACTAGTTGTATTTTTTGCCCCCTGAATTTTTCACCTTTATACAATGGGAAATTATCTGATACCTTTAACAGAGAATCATCCTGTATGATGTCAAGATTTACCAGGCGTGCATTGTTCAATGCTGTTTTTCTATCTTGACCACGGGCAGTAGTGATTTTTAATAATTCAAATTCATTGCCATCTGCACGAACAATATCCAGGTTTACATTTGGAATGCGTAAGGTGTCTTTAAAATCATAACTTGACCACTCATCACTTACTTCCCATTTGTCATTATAAAAAGAAGCGTCACGGTAAGAATGTGAATGTATAACATCAATGTAAAGTGTTCCATGTTTAGGCTGAAGAATTGGGATTTCGGTTCGGCTTGATTCTTTATTCCGGTATTCTTTTGAAATATCAATAATTGTGAATATCAATAATACCAATCCAATTGACCATAGCATTCCGGCAGCGATATTAATATAGCGACTTTCAACTTTTATGTTGAAGATGCTTTTTATCAATTTATATAATAACAAGATTGCGGGAATTCCAAGAACTAGTAATGATGAAATAACAACCATTATTCGCTGTCCATCTGAAAGAAATGCATCTGAAACAGCTACCGGCAGGTCAGCCCAGTTTACCACACCGCCAATGGTAAGCGATCCAACAAACAAAGCTATAATTAGCATAAACAATACGAACATTAAAATAAACGCAAGAAACTTAAAGAAAAATTTAAAGATTGCGATGAATACTTCTCCAAGTCCTTCGAAGAAACGGGCTATGGTACTATTACCACTTCTTGAACCTTTAAATTTGTTGTTGCTAAACCTGCTTTTGATATCAGCAACTTCTTCTTCTACTGTTTTTCTTATATTATTAATGTTAACAGGCTCACCCCACATTTCCAGTTTTTCAGCCGGTGTTTGTGCTTTAGGAATGATGATTACTAATATTATATATAACAACAGTCCTGAACCGAAAATAAAAAAGGAGACCGCAAATGCCAGACGTATCCAAATTGGGTCAATACCCACATAATGGCTGAATCCGCTGCAAACTCCACCAACAACTTTGTCTTCCGGGTCACGGTAAAGCCTTCGGTAGGAACGCTCACCTGTTGTTTTTGAATAACCAGATCCTGAATATGCATTTTGTTTCGACTCATCGTCTTCGCCGGCAACTTGTTCCGGTTTTCCCATTGCATTGATTACAAACTCTACATCATCTTCGGTGACTACCTGTCGGGTTGTACCAATGCGTTCATTAAACATTTCCGCCATGCGTGATTCAATATCCTGAATGATTTCATCACGGCCGTCGGAAGTTGTGAAATAGCCCCTGATAGCTTCCAGGTATTTTTTCATTTTTTCATAGGCAAGTTCTTCGATATGAAAAACCATGCCGCCTATATTTACTGTTACCGTTTTATTCATTGTTTGAAGTTTTTAAAGTAGTTTGGTTTACTGCTTCCACCAGTTCACTCCAGGTGGATTTTAATTCATTTAAAATTTGTTCTCCAAGTGGAGTGAGTTTGTAATACTTTCTTGGGGGCCCGCCTGTTGATTCCTTCCAGGAATAGGAGAGGAGGCCTTGATTTTTCAGACGCGTGAGGAGTGGATATAAAGTTCCTTCCACAACCATTAATTTTGCTTCTTTCATCATTGCAATAATGTCGCTTGGATAAGCTTCACCTCTTGAAATAATGCTGAGTATGCAAAATTCCAGAACTCCTTTGCGCATCTGAGCCTGGGTATTTTCGAGGTTACTCATTTTTTGATTTGTTTTATCAGTTTAACTATTGATGCTTTAGGCCGGATCGCGAATAGCCTTTCCACACGTTTACTATTTGGTGATGCAAATATATAGCTTTAGAATAGTACCTTGCAAGACATAGTACTAATAATTTTAAATAAACTTGTTAAATAGTTGATTATTAGCACTAAAAAATAGTTCTTTAGCATCAAGAATATCTTCAAAATGATAAAATAATAGAAATTTTACAAAAAAATGCCCACTCCGATTACTCGGAGCAGGCATTAATCAACCTAAAACCCAAAAACCAATCTTGGATGAAATACATAATTGCTCGCAATTAAGACTTCATCTCTGGGATGTTCTTTAGCCCAGGTATGTTTTTAATATTTTACTTCTGGAGGTATGTTTTAATCTGCGTATCGCTTTTTCTTTGATCTGCCTTACTCTTTCTCTTGTGAGCTCAAATCGTTCTCCGATTTCTTCAAGTGTCATAGGGGTATCGTTTAATCCAAAGTATAAACGTATCACTTCAGCTTCACGCGGAGTAAGTGTACATATTGCACGTTCTATTTCCCTTTTTAAGCTTTCTGTAATCAGATTTAATTCAGGAGATGGAGCAGAGTCTTCACCTGGCATGATGTCCATTAATGTGCTGTCTTCTCCCTGAGATAACGGGGCATCCATTGAAACATGTCGTCCGGCTGAACGCATTGTATCTATGATATCATCCAATGATAAGTTTAATAATTCTGCGATTTCTTCATTGGTTGGTTCACGTTCAAAGTCCTGTTCCAATTGTGCAAATGCTTTGTTGATCTTATTAATATGCCCGATTTTATTTAACGGTAATCGTACAATTCTGGCTTGTTCCGCTAATGATTGCAGTATTGACTGTCGAATCCACCAAACAGCATAACTGATAAATTTAAAACCACGTGTTTCATCAAAGCGTTGTGCTGCTTTTATCAACCCCAGGTTTCCCTCATTGATCAAATCGCCTAATGTTAATCCCTGGTTCTGGTATTGCTTAGCTACTGAAACCACAAATCGTAAATTCGCTTTTGTCAGTTGTTCTAATGCATTCCGATCGCCTTCTCTTATCTTACGTGCAAGTGAAACTTCCTGATCAGGGGTTAATAATTCTACTTTCCCAATCTCTTGTAAATACTTGTCAAGCGAAGCTGTCTCACGATTCGTTACTTGTTTTGTAATCTTTAGTTGGCGCATACTCATTTTGTTCTTTTCTGTGTTTGAAATCAGAAGCGAAACGCATGATGAAGCTATGTGGTTGCATTTTTTTTTATGCACCTTCAAGTAACACTGTAAGAAAAAGCAAAATGCAGGCATGTTAGCCTGCACCTTGTGGTAAATTGTATGAATAGTAGTTTACTTTACAAAAGCACAATTAAATTAATCTTACAAAAAAATAATTGTGAATTTAGTTGAAATGCCTGTCAGCAAAGGATTTCAGCCATTAAATCTTATGATTGAGTTGCAGCAGGAGCGGTCCGTTGTTGAGTTTTTTCCAATAAAACCTTACGTGACAGCCTAAATTTACCGGTTTTCTTATCTACCTCAATTAATTTAACTTCAATCTTATCACCTTCTTTCAAAACACCTTCCATAGTATCTAAGCGCTCATTAGAGATCTCACTGATATGTAACAAGCCATCTTTGCCCGGCATAAACTCTACAAAGGCTCCAAAGGCCATGATGTTCTTTACTTTTCCCTGGTAAACTTTACCAACTTCGGGAATAGCAACGATTGCACGAATCTTTCCAACTGCAGCATCTAATGATTCCTTATTACTTGATGCTATTTCAACTACCCCTTCATTACCAACTTCATCAATTGAAATGGAAGCACCTGTTTCACGCTGCATCTCCTGAATAATTTTTCCTCCGGGACCAATTACAGCGCCGATGAACTCTTTAGGTATTCGCAAAACAACAATACGTGGTGCATGTGGTTTATAATCTTCATTCGGCTCAGTGATTGTCTGTTTCATTTCATTTAAAATATGAAGACGACCAGCTTTCGCTTGTTCAAGGGCCTGTAATAATATTTCATAAGGAAGGCCATCAACTTTTAAATCCATTTGACAAGCGCAAATTCCCTTCTCGGTTCCGGTTACTTTAAAATCCATATCACCTAAATGATCTTCATCACCAAGGATATCTGATAATACGGCAAATCGTCCTTTGCCATCACTGATCAACCCCATTGCAATACCGGAAACAGGGCTTGTAATTTTAACGCCTGCATCCATTAAAGCCAAACTGGAAGCACAAACAGTAGCCATAGAAGAGGAGCCATTGGACTCCAATATATCGGAAACAATTCTTATCACATAAGGATTTAAATCATCGCCCGGTAATACTTTCTTTATTGAACGCATGGCAAGGTTGCCATGTCCCACTTCCCGACGGCTTGTTCCTCTATTTGGCTTCGCTTCACCGGTAGAAAACCCGGGGAAGTTATAATGCAACAGGAAACGATTGGTACCATGAAACATGGCTCCATCAATAATCTGCTCATCCAATTTAGTTCCTAAGGTAACAGTAGTTAATGATTGTGTTTCACCGCGAGTAAAAACAGCAGATCCATGAGCAGAGGGAAGGTAATTGACCTCACTCCATATAGGACGGATTTCATTTGTTTTACGACCATCTAAACGCTTACCGGCATCCAGAATTTGGTTACGAACAGCATGAAACTCAACATCATGGTAATATTTTTTAAGTAACGATTCTTTACCTTCCAACTCTTCCGGTGCTAATGTTGCTATGTACTCATCCAGCACTGCATTAAAAGCCTCTTTCCTGGCATGTTTATCAGGATTTCCTAAACCTGCAACAGCATAAACTTTAGTATAAGTTGCATCCCAAACCTTCTTTTTCAGTTCTTCATCGTTGGTTTCATGGGAATATTCACGCTTTTTTATTTCCCCAACCATCGCTGCTAATTCAAGTTGCGCCTGACATTGCTGTTTAATGGCTTCATGTCCGAAACGGATGGCTTCTGCCATTTCTACTTCAGAAACTTCTTTCATTTCACCTTCAACCATTAAGATATCCTTAACGGTAGCGGCAACAATTAGGTCAATATCAGCACGCTCAATATCGGAAATTATTGGGTTGATTATTAGTTTTCCATCGACCCTGGCTACCCTTACTTCGGAAATAGGGCCGTTAAAAGGAATATCTGAAATAGTTAAAGCTGCTGATGCCGCCAATGCAACAAGGCAATCAGGCATAATGTCTTTATCAGCAGAAATCAATGAAATCATTACTTGAGTATCAGCATGATAATCATCTGGAAATAAAGGTCTTAGTGCGCGATCAATCAAGCGACAAATTAAGATCTCATATTCTGAGGGGCGAGCCTCTCTTTTGAAAAAACCACCGGGAAACCTTCCTGCAGCAGCATATTTTTCTTGATAGTCAACTGTGAGGGGTAAAAAGTCGACTCCTTCTTTGGCGGTTTGACTTGAGACAGCTGTTGCCAGTAACATACAATCGCCCATTCGCACCACAACAGATCCATCTGCTTGTTTGGCAAGACGTCCTGTTTCTATACTTACCTGACGGCCATCAGCCAGCGAAAATGTTTTCGTAAATCCTTGAGGTTTTATCATCTTTAAAATTATTTTGTAAACGAAAAAAGGCAATTCTGAAAAATTGCCTTTTTTCTATATTCTATTAATTCATAAATTATTTTCTGATACCTAATTCGCTAATAATAGCACGGTACCTGCTGATTTCAGTTTTTTGCAGGTAATCCAGCAAGCTTCTACGTTTCCCAACAAGCATAATCAAAGAACGCTGGGTAGAAAAATCCTTCTTCTTTACTTTCAGATGTTCTGTCAGGTGATTAATTCGCTCAGTAAACATGGCAATTTGCGCTTCGGCAGAACCGGTATTCACATCCGCTTTTCCGTATTTCTTAAAAATTTCTTTCTTACTTTCAGTAGTTAACAGCATGACTGTATTTATCTAATTTATTTTTTGGAAGGGCAAAAATAGCAAATGATTTGTAATGAGCAACAACAGATGTGAAATAAACACATCTTTTAATTAATTGCCGGTGGTACGCCTGCCATAGACATTTGTCAGCGGTTGGCGCCCCCGCCAACCGCTTTTTCCTTCATGGTCACCTTTGATCGTTGATAATTAAAAAGCAACTGAAGTAGTGGAAAGCATTAAAAGCACAGATTTTTAAGATTCTGAACCGTAAATATTTGATTTATCAACTGAAAATCAGGGCATTCCGAAATAAGGCGACAAGTGTTTTTGTTGCCGATTGATGATCACATTAATATTCCTGCAATAGTAGCACTCATATACGAGGCAAAAGTTCCGCATATCAGGGCCTTGAAGCCTAATTTTGCGAGATCCATTCTACGATCGGGCGCCAATTCGCCAATACCACCCACCTGGATAGCAATCGAGCTGAAATTGGCAAATCCACATAAGGCGATACTAATAATGGTAATTGTTTTGGGTTGCAATGTTTGCTTTATCTGAACATAGTCTGAATAAGCTACGAATTCATTGACGGCAAGTTTAGTCCCCAATAATTGACCGGCTGCATGAACATCAACAGCGGGAACACCCATTGCATATGCAAAAACAGAAAAAATAGCTCCAAGGATTTCTTTCAAACTCAGCTTTTGTAAGTCAATGCCTATCATACTAAGGCTTAAAGAAGCATGGTTCACCATAAACCGTCCCGACCAGCCTAGAATGGCATCAATTAAGGCGATGAGTGCAATTACGCCAATTAACATGGCAATTACATTCAACGACACTTTTAACCCATCGCTTGCCCCATGGGAGATTGCATCCATTAGGTTGCTATGTGCTTTCTTGATTTCCAGTTTCACAGTTCCTTTTGTTTCAGATTCTTCAGTTTCAGGATAAACAATTTTTGCAATGACCAAGGCAGCCGGTGCAGCCATGATACTTGCAGCCAGCAGATATTTTGCATCAACACCCATTTGTATATATACAGCCATTACTCCACCAGCTATGCAAGCCATACTGCCTGTCATAGAGGCAAGCAGTTCTGACTTCGTCATGCTTGAAATATAAGGTTTTATAAGGATTTGTGCCTCCACCTGACCTACAAAGGCACTTGATACATTTGACAACGCCTCACTTCCGCTAACATTCATAATAAACTTCATTCCTTTTGCAAAAACAGCAACTATTCGTTGCATAAGTCCAATGTGATAGGCAATACTCACAAGTACAGCTACAAAAATGATGGTGGGCATAATTTTGAACATGAAAAGGAAAGCAAACTGTTCTCCAAAAATGGGAACAAGTAATTCCCGTCTAACAAGACCACCAAAAACAAATTCCCCTCCAGCATTTGCAAAATCAAGAACCCTAGTGATGAAGCGGGCAATTACCTCAAAAATATTTTGCCCGATCGTTGTCTTTAAAATAAATAAAGCCAAAGCAAGTTGCAGTAGCAAACCACTCACTACTACACGAAGATTAATTGCTTTTTTATTATTCGACATCAACCATGATAAGCCTAGTATCATGATAATACCAAAGATGCCAGTGAATTGCTGCATAATCTTTATCTATTTAGTGTTGTTTTGTATTGGAGAGTGGAAAAGTAGATTAAATTTTTCACACAACAAAAACAACAAGAAAAGGAGGGAGATTAAGCAAAAAAATTATTGAGACTTTTGCCTTTTACTTAATTCATCCCTGATCTTAGAAGCCTTTTCATAGGCCTCTTCATCAATTGCCCGCATCAAAGATTCTTGGAGTTCTTCTGTTGTTTGTGAAGAAAATTCCGGTTCAGTACCTGCTGCAGCACTTTTCTTTTCCGAAGTTCCACCTTTTTTTGGAAGTGTCTTTGCAGGCTTTGTCTCATCACCACTCTCATCTAAAACTACACCGGCAGAAGACAAAATGAACTCGTAAGTATAAATTGGACAATTAAAACGAACAGCCATGGCAATGGCATCTGAAGTACGGGCATCAATTTTCTTGACTTCTTTTCCGTCTGAGCAAATTAATTCAGAATAAAAAATACCTTCCTTCAAATTATATATAATAACTTCATTGATGGTAACACTGAATTCCATAGCGAAATTCTTAAACAAATCGTGGGTAAGTGGTCGACTGGGCGTCATGTTTTCCAATTCAACAGCAATGGCCTGAGCCTCAAAACCGCCTATGATAATGGGTAACCTGCGTTTGCCCAATTCTTCTCCCAGCACTAGCGCATAAGCTCCTGATTGTGTTTGACTGAAAGAGAGGCCAATGATTTCCAGTTTAATTTTTTTCACACAGCTAAATTAATTGATCAGAAATTTTAGAATAATAATTAAAGTAAAAAGAAGAAATAGCGTTTTTAAGGAAGTGAAGATAAATAATTCAGGAATTGGCAGCTTTAAATTCTTTGACAGCTTGTATTAATTGCGGGACCACTTCAAAGGCATCTCCCACGATTCCATAATCGGCAGCTTTAAAAAACGGTGCCTCCGGGTCTTTATTAATTACAACAATTACCTTAGAAGAGCTTACACCGGCTAAATGCTGAATGGCTCCTGAAATTCCAATCGCGATATACAAATTTGGACTAACAGCAATGCCTGTCTGTCCAACATGCTCTGAATGCGGACGCCAATGGGCATCACTTACCGGCTTAGAACAGGCAGTAGCAGCCCCTAGCAAATCAGCCAGTTCTTCTATCATTCCCCAGTTTTCAGGACCTTTTAAACCTCTTCCTGCCGAAACAACAATCTCTGCATCAGGTAAAGCAACTTTATCAGAAGCCCGTACAATTTCTTTTACCATTGCAGCAAATTCTGAATCCCGAAGTTCAGGAGTAAATCCAACTATTTGAACCGCTTGAGGGTCTTCATTTACCTTGTAGGAATTAGGGACAAGCGTTATCACCTTCCGTTCGCTTGTTAATGAAACATCGGCAAAGGCTTTTCCGGAAAAGGCACCTTTTCGTATAGTGAAACCATTGTTGTTATTGGGAAGCGAAATAGCACCATCTAACAAAGCCGCACTCAATTTAACAGCAATACGAGGGGCAAGTCCTTTACCTGAAAAGGAAGCAGAAAGGACGATAATCTTGGCATCTTCACTTTTTGCAGCTTGTGCAATTACAGCAGCATAAGCCTGATTGGCAAACGTTTTCAGTTGATCAATACTAACATTCAAAATTTTGTTGGCGCCATATTTCGCTAACAGTGCGAGCTCTTCATCGTTAACATTGCCTATTGAAATCACTGTAACGGTACTTGATGTCATTGAAGCAATAGCGCGTCCGTATGAAACAGTTTCATAAGTTGACTTCTTAAATTTTCCTCCTGCGTTTTCTGCGTAGACTAAAACAGACATTTTTCTTGATTTATTTGGTTACTGTTATTACTGATAAGAATTTTTTAATCATAACTAAAAAGTAAAAACCTCTTGATCAGATTACTTTTGCTTCTGAATGTAAAAGGTCTACCAATTTTTTTACCTGATCAGACGGGACCAAGTTAACCTGGCTTCTTGGTTTGGGCTTATCATAATTAATTACTTCCTGGAGTTTTTGGATTTCAACCGGTTCAACAACGGTTAAAGGTTTTGTTCGGGCTGACATAATTCCTCGCATGTTTGGTATACGCGGTTCAGCCATTCCTTCGGTGGCACTGGCAACAAATGGGGTCGGGCAGGAAACTACTTCTTTTCCACCTTCTATTTCCCGTTCCATAGTAGCTGTAGTTCCTTCAAAGCTCAATGACTTCACTATGCTAATACTTGGGATATCCAACAGCTCACCTAACATGCCAGGAACCTGGGAACCGTTGTAGTCAATACTTTCACGACCAGTAAGGATTAAATCAAAGGCTTTATCTTTAGCAAATGCAGCGATTTGGCCGGCAGTAAAAAAAGCATCTCTCGCGACTGCATTTACTCTTATTCCATCCGTAGCTCCAATGGCCAAAGCCTTGCGAATTGTAGGTTCTGTAGAAACATCGCCAACATTTATCACTGTAACTGTTCCACCTGAACTTTCAGTCAATTCAATTGCACGCGTTAAAGCTATTTCATCATAAGGGTTAATAACAAATTGAACACCTGAGGAAACAAAATTCTTATGGTCGTCGGTAAAGTTGATCTTTGTCGTAGTATCCGGAACGTTGCTGATGCAGACTAATATTTTCATAATTAACTTTATTGTAATGGAAGATTGATAGTCAAATATCAAGTTGTGGAACCAGTTGGCTCCTTTGAATTATTGCCCGGCAAATGTAATGTATTTTAAATAGTTCTTTCTTTGCAAAAGCAGTCCATTCTTACAAAAGTTAATGACAAACCGTATCAAAATACTTCAGCAGTTTTTGGAAGAAGATCCTCATGATTCTTTTTCGAAATATGCCTTGGCCCTTGAATATGGAAAAAACGGGGACAATCAAAAGGCTGTTTTGTTGATGATTAGCTTGTTAGAAAGTGAACCTGAATATTTGCCGACTTACTACCAATTGGGGAAATTATTTGAGCAAACCCAAAAAAGTGCAGAAGCGTTAATTATTTATCAAAAAGGCATTGAATTGGCCAAGAAAAAAGGAAACATGCATACTGCAAATGAGTTAAGAGGTGCAATTGATGCTATGGAAAACAACTCCGACATTTGATTGGTTTAGAAATAAATCTCAGATTATTCATAGTCAGATAAATCATTTAACCCTTTTATCACTTTTAAATTCCATTTTTCTTGTTCTTCTTTTTTAGTCCCATGAACTGTTTCATCGTCATAAGCTGATTGTATAACTGAGTAAGTATTCCATGCATTCTCATACAACTTGTTAATTACATCAGCATAAGTATTCAAATTAAATCTGCTGTTGATAATACTTTTTCTTAAGTTTCGGATCTGCCATTCTGCAATGTCAAAATGCAATTGCTCATGTAATAAAACCTCATCGGAATTTTGATCTTTTCTAAACCAACTCCCTTTTTTTAAAAAAGCCGCTCTGATGGTGATGTAAAAGATACCAATGCCATTTTCAACTGTTGGCTGAATACCCTGTCCAAACGCACAATTACTTTGAGCAGCAAATATTTCATCCGTAGGTAACCCATGGAAATCTTCCCATTCCAGTTTTCTGGCTCTTGCCCAATAAATTGTATCGTCTTGCAAATTATCATCAGTGGGGTGGATCACTTTGAATTCAATATGATGGGCTAGTTGTGGATCATCGGGATGATCGGATAAAAACTTGTTAAACTGTACCATCATTCTCCCCAAAATATCCCTGATGTTTTTCTCCTGTAGTATTGATGCGTCTTTCAATGCACTTTGCTCCATCCAGGTATTTAACTCAAACAATTGCGTTAATTCATCGTTGTATTTTCTAAGAAACTGAATTGTAAGCTCTGTTTTTGCAATATTTCCCCTAGCGCTGGTTCGTTCCGTCAATACCAGCTTTTTAATGTTAATTACTACAGCTAAAATTGTAGTGTCGGCTGCAGGAAGCAAAGCATTTAAATACTGCTGAAACTGATTTGGAACACCGCCGGGATATATGATACCAACTTTTTTCTTATTAATAAAAGCATAACCATTATTGATGGGTTCTTTTCTGGCATCTGTTACTCCCTCTACGTAAAACCTCGTTGCCTGCCTACTTACTGCATCGGTTTTTATTTGAACTTCAAATGATGCTTGCGCATAAATGCTTTGTATAGAAAGGATGAAAAACAGTTGAAATATAAACTTTTTCAAGGTAATCATAAATTTCAAAATTAGTATCAACTATAATCTTACTCTGTTTTTACAAATCGGTATTCTTTAAAATCAATAAAATCATTTACCTTAATGGTGATCGATTTTATTTTCCCATTGTCAATTTCAAAAGGCAAGACTTTAATGCCGTAAGTTGCAATGGAATAGGTACAAAGCATCTTGTTTTCTTCCAGATATTCTAAATTGCCCGATAAAGTTGGGTGATGTTCAAAATATATCAGCAGCTTACCGTCAACATTTTTTACTTCTGCTTTTCCGTAGACCTCATTTTCATATTCGCCGTAAAATTCTTTCTCACTTACCGGCATTTTATTTTTCTTTTTAACGGTTGCTCTCCAGGAGGCTATTTCTTTGGCTTCATTGTCATTGCCAACTTTACTTCTTTGAAAATATATTTCACTATAATTTCGATAAGGGGCGTTTAAATATGCATCAATGATTTGTTTACGTAATGCTTCATAAAAACTATTGGCATCGCTATTCGTAAGTACTACAATTCCAAGTTTTTCTTCCGGCACAAAACAGGTTGCTGTAACAAACCCATCAGCACCACCACTATGATACATTATCTTGCGTCCTATATAATCTTCCAGTTCCCAACCAAGTCCGTAGGTGAGGAAATGAGTGGAAGGAGCCATTGCTGAACGGGGTTCACGGATAACCATTTGCGAGCTGCGGACATTAACTAACGCCTGCCATGGAACAATTGTATTTCCCTCAAATTTTCCACTGTCAATATTCATCAGTAGCCAGTTAGAAAGATCTTTGACTGAGGAATTAATTGATGCTGCAGGACCCAGGTTATCAACAGAGGCATAAGGGATAACTGTAATTTTTTGATCAACTAAAGTATGTGCCTTGCAAGCATTAACATCCTTCAAAAGCATGCTGAATTTTGTTGAAGAATGATTCATTTTTAATGGCTTGAAAAAATGATAATATATATAATCATCCCAAGTTGTATCAGTTACCATTGGAATTATTTCTCCAGCTGTAAGAAATGCGAGATTACAATATCCCCATTTACTTCGAAAACTATAGGTTGGTTTATGCAAACTAAATCGGTCAATTAATTCTTTGCGGGATAAGTTGCTGCCCCAGTTTAAAAAATCACCTTGAAATGTTTCTAATCCAATTCGATGGCATAGTAAGTCGCGGATGGTTACATCTCTTGTTGCAAGTTCATCAAACAATTTGAAAGAAGGCAGCCATTTAGTAACTTTATCGTCCAGGGAAAGCCGTTTTTCATAATCGAGCATGGCAATGGATGTTCCCGTAAATGCTTTGGAGTTTGATGCAATCATAAAAAGGGTATTTTCATCAACATTGCCCGGCTTTCCTGCTTCACGGACGCCATAACCTTTGCTAACTATTATTTTGCCATCCTTAACAACAGCAACAGCAACACCGGGAATCTGCCATCGCACCATCTCTCGTTGAATAAATTGATCAAGACTATCTTTAATAAAACTATTTTGGGCAGCCGTCTTTGTAACTGAAGAGAAAAATGACAATGGAAAAAAAATAATAAACCACTGAATTTTTGACTGAAATAATTGCATTTTATTTAGAGGATTAATGGTTCAGGTATTGTAAATCGGACAACAAATTATTTTTTAAAACCATAGTTATGTAAATTAACTCAATGTCAAATGAAGCTAAACATTAACAGATGTCAAAATAGAACAATGCTTACTTGAAAACTCTTTAGTCCACAAAAAAGAAAAAAATTACCTGAGATTATCGTTTATAATTTGGTGCTTCCTGCATTATGTTGATGTCATGCGGATGACTTTCACGGATTCCACTTTGTGTGATGCGAATAAACTGGGCTTTTTGTAAGTCTTTAATATTCTTAGCACCGCAGTAACCCATACTTGCTTTCAAACCACCGGCTATCTGGTAAATTTCTTCTGCCACACTTCCTTTAAACGGAACACGACCCACAATACCTTCCGGCACTAATTTCTTAATATCATCTTCTGCATCCTGAAAATAACGGTCTTTTGATCCGTCCTTCATGGCTTCTATTGAACCCATTCCACGGTACATTTTATACTTACGGCCTTCAAATAATATTGTTTCGCCGGGCGATTCTTCCGTACCCGCAAACATAGAACCAATCATTACCGAATGTGCACCTGCTGCAATTGCTTTTGAAACATCGCCTGTATATCGAATACCACCGTCTGCAATCAATGGCACATCACTTCCTTTCATAGCTTTTGCTACTTCCAACACGGCCCATAATTGTGGGACACCAACACCGGCAATTACCCTGGTAGTGCAAATTGAGCCAGGACCAATGCCAACCTTAACACCATCGGCACCTGCTTTGATTAAAGCTTTGGCTCCTTCACCGGTTGCAATGTTTCCAACAACAATTTCTAAATCAGGAAATGCTTTCTTAACACGTTTAACGGTATCGAGCACACCTTTTGAATGTCCATGCGCTGTATCGATCACTATGGCATCAACACCGGTTTTTACCAATGCATCTACACGTTCCAATGTATCAGAAGTAACGCCAACAGCAGCCGCAACTCGCAAACGCCCTAATGAATCCTTACAAGAATTAGGGCGCGACTTAAATTTTAAAATATCTTTATAAGTGATCAGTCCGATTAAACGCCCTGCTTTATCAATAACCGGTAATTTTTCAATTTTATGTTGTTGAAGAATGAGTTCAGCCTTTTGCAAACTGGTAACGCCGGTGCTTATGATCAAGTTTTCTTTTGACATGACCTGACTTACCCTCTTAGTCATATCTTTCTCAAAACGCAAATCCCTGTTCGTAAGGATACCTTTTAATTTTTTATCGACATTAATGATTGGAATTCCACCGATTTTGTTTTCACGCATCAGACCCAAAGCTTCTCCTATAGTTGCGTCTTCATGTAGTGTTACAGGGTCTTGTATCATACCGCTTTCGCTACGCTTCACCTTTCTCACTTCGGCAGCCTGTTGTGCAATACTCATGTTTTTATGAAGTACTCCGATACCTCCTTCCTGGGCCATAGCAATAGCCATTGCCGATTCGGTAACAGTGTCCATGGCAGCTGAAATCACAGGGAGCCTGATTGGTATATTTCTAGAAAAACGACTTGATGTATCTGTATCACGCGGCATTACTTCCGAATAAGAAGGAAGTAAAAGCACATCATCATAGGTAAGGCCTTCGCCAACAAATTTAGGTTGATCTTTCATAAGAAACTATTTATTGGCAGGCAAAAGTAGTTGTTTGCAGTTAACCGATTTTCGATTTCCTTAATCCGTTCATAAATTACTTCACAAAATCACTAATTTCATAAGAAATTATTATTCGCTTTGCAACCTGACTTTTTAAAGATTTTTTAAAATGTAAAGTACTTTTGAAAAAGATTTGGTTTTTTAAACTGCTATTCACTTATATAAAAGCTCAACCTCTTAACCTATGGAAATTATAGTCGGAAAAGATCCTGAACTCTGGAAAACAGCTAAGAAAAGAGCTACTTTTCGGAAACAACTTTATACCTATCTTGTGGTCTATGAATTTTCTGGTGTATTTGGTTGTTCGGGAACGGACTTCAAAAAACCAATGGATTCCCTTAGCCTGTGTGGCCTATGCTGGGATGGGGAATTGGGTTGGCCTTTAGCTATTTTGATGCCTATCATGAAGATAGAAATACGATTACCGAGCAGGAATATGAAAAATTGAAAAGACAAAAAGATCTTAAATAAGTATTGATTTGATGTGAATTTTTCTTTCCCATATATCAATTTGTTAATTTATGTGATTGTTTTTTTCAAAAGCATAGGTCGTTCAATTAATGACAGGAATATATAGTCTATTTTTGTACATTGTATCTTTGTCAAGTCTTTTGGAATAAATATTTTATGAAAAAAAGTGTTTTTACGTTGATAGCTTTTTTAATTGCCGGTCATTGTTTTTCTCAGGAGTCAATTTCAAAAAGCAATAACAAAGGCAGGTTCTATATGTATTGGGGATGGAACAGGGCCCTTTATACAAATTCTGACATTAATTTCTCAGGGACTGATTATAACTTTACACTTCATAACGTTGTTGCAAAAGACAGACAAAGTACAATAACTGCTGATACCTATCTAAACCCAATGAATGCCACCATACCGCAGGTTAATTACCGGGTTGGTTATTTTTTCAAAGAGAAATACAGCTTATCATTTGGAACTGATCATATGAAATATGTGATGGTGCAGGATCAGGTTGTTGATATCACCGGTAATATAAATAAGTCGGGGACGGAGTATGATGGAATATATAATAATGACAAAATTACACTCAAGGAAAACTTCCTGATGTTTGAGCATACAGATGGTTTGAATTATATTAGTCTTTCTCTCAGAAGACATGATAACATCTACAGTCTGGATAGGATAGGGTTAAAGCATGGCAGTATCAACACTTTGTTGGGTGTAGGATCGAGTATTTTACTTCCCAGAACCAATACAACACTATTAAACAATGAACGTTATGATGAATTTCATTTGGCAGGATATGGTTTTGACATGCTAATTGGGCTTAACATTGCCATTTGTAAATGGTTTTTTATACAAAGTGAGTTAAAGGGTGGCTTCCTCAATATGCCTGATATACGCACAACAATGAATACCACGGATAAAGCAAAACAAAATTTTGGTTTTTTGCAGGGCAATATAATATTTGGTGCTTCCTTTAGGCTTATGCCGGAAAAAAGTAAAAATTAAATTTCTTAAATAAAAAAACAAACATCACACTGAAGTAGAAACAGTGTGATGTTTGAAAGCTATTTAATAAAAAGCTTGAATTCTGATTTTAAGTTTCAATAGCCAACGAATATTTTTTTCGCAATCAGCAATAAAAGTTTTACTAGTATCCTAGTATAACCTGTACTGGATTCCCTTGATGATTAATCCAATTTAACTTATATCCGTAAGGACATCCTGTGGTAACTAAATTCCCTGATTGATCGACGCCGTAAGTAGCGGTTAGTACACGCATGAGCCCATAATGTACCCTGATACCACTGATTGCATGAAAATTACAAGTAGAACTTAGTACAACCGGAGTAGGGATGCTTACTTTAAAAGAATCGCCATGTCGGTTTATCCCCCAAATAGAAACATTGGAGATACCATTTTCGGTTGCATTGCCGGTTATAGTTATTGTAGTAACAAAATTAATCCGCTCAATAGTACGGGTACGATCAATATTCCAGGTTCTGGTGGCGCCATTATCAAAAGTAATTTGCATCATACCGGTTATGTGATGCACGATAGGTGATGTAAATGTTGGGCCATCATCCACAAGGCCTCCATTTACATTAATAATTTGCTTGCTGCCGTTATAGGTGATAGACTTACCATTTGACAATCGTGTTATTCGATATTGATTAAAAGTAACATTCAGCACACAGCCTGCTACCGCCCATGGAGTTACTGTATTGGTGGCGGCATCATAAGGAAGATGTAAGGTAATTGTGCCAGTTCTTGATGCGTTACCATTACACGTATTGCCATTGAAAATAATGGTTAATTTACCTTGGCTAATTAAGCTGGAATCGACCGTAGCATTGCAGGGGATGTGATTTCCGGAGATAATTGCCATCAGATTCATTCCCCTAAATCTTTGATTAGTTAAAGCAATTTCATTGATTTCGCTATAGATTTCATCATTCTCAGTTGAAACTCTTAACTCATCATCAGCACTTGTACGCAATACCGTCGTTTCATCTGTCGCAACTTTAGTAGAAGAATCGTCGCTTTTTTTACAACTGTTTAATAGCAGAACGCTAAACATTAAAATCATTAGTTTTTGAAATAACCCCTTGTTCGTTTTCATAAGTTTTATTTGTTTTTAAATAATGTTTTATGTTTTTAAGACCAAAGGTTTGAAAAAAGGTTTAATTTGATAATCGACATTTATCAGATTATGTTAATACGCAAAGGAAAGTGCTTAAGCTTTTGCCTGACAATGCTCAATACAGATGGCTTCTGTAAATTAGCATGATTTCTATCTTAAAAATCCTAAAAATCAAAGGATCCTTTAAAATATTTTTTCACTAAAATGATTCGTTTTCATAAAAATGAATATCTTTATCCTTCAATAATTTCTTTTAGAAAAAGTGTTGTTTTTTATTTTATCCTGCAACTGATTAAAGAAATGGAAATGGATTGTAGAATAAACATTGTTAGTAAAACGTTGAAATCACTAATAAATTGTACCAGTTAAACAATTAAAGATGTCAAAAGTATCCTTCAACAATAAAAAAAACATATTTTTCACAGCAATTAACACAAAAGTGGATCAGTATTTCAAAGAAAACCACCTTAATAAAACAGGAAATTACAAGTTATACATTAAGTCTTTTGTTCTGATACCTGCCGTATGTGGTATTTATATTCTTTTGCTTACTGTAAAAATGCCGCCGGTATTAGCGATTGCATTATGTAGCCTTCTGGGTTTTTTTATGGCCAGTATTGGCTTCAATGTTATGCACGATGCCAATCATGGGAGCTATTCCAAAAGAAAGTGGGTTAATCAGGCAATGGGGCTTACAGCAAATTGTTTAGGGGTAAATGCATTTATGTGGAAGCAAAAGCATAATATTATTCATCATACTTATACCAATATAGACGGTATTGATGATGATATCGCTAAAATGCCTCTGCTACGTCATTGTCCCTCTCAAAAATTTCATAAAATGCATCGATACCAATATTTATATTGTATTCCATTGTATGCAATGACAACCATCTTGTGGACCTTTGTTACTGATTTTATGAAATATTTTAATCAAAAGATTTATACGACGGAGATCAAGAAAATGGTATTCAAAGAGCATTTAATTTTTTGGATAAGTAAGTTGTTATATATTTTATTTTATGTTGTAATACCAATTTATGTAGTTGGATTCTTGCCTTTTCTTGTAGGCTTTGGTGTCTTGCAAATTACCAAGGGACTAACCATTGCCATGGTTTTTCAGTTGGCGCATGTAGTTGAAGATACTCATTTTGTGGACGCAAAAGATAAAAAGTTAATTATCGATGATGAATGGGCCATTTTTCAGGTTAAGACAACAGCTGATTTTGCTACTGATAATAAAGTTCTTTCCTGGTTTGTAGGAGGGTTAAACTTTCAAATAGAGCATCATCTTTTTCCAAAAGTCAGTCACATTCATTATCCGGCAATAAGCAAGATAGTGAAGGAGACTTGCGAAAAATTTGGCATCAGGCATATTGATTATGATACTATGTCGGCAGCATTTGCTTCACATATGCGTTTTATGAAAGCTTTAGGTAAGCCTGAGATGAATATTGCTTAAGGTAAAAATATTATTTTTCGAAAAATTTTTATTTTTGCTGAAGTTGCATCATTCAATTTTTTAATCAGTTATCTATAATGATTATGCTAAAGTCAAGATTGGAAAAAACTTTTTTCTTAGTTCTGGCAATTTCCCTATTGATAGTATTTTCAACTACAGCTCAAACAAATATTATGGAGCGTAAAAGGCTGTTTGAACTGTTGGAAGAACGCAGGCAAAAGTTTGATGCTTATTCCGCTTCCATTGAGAAACACAGTGGAATATTTGGTAATAAAACCAAAAAAGACATGCAGAAGAGCAATGATGTATTGACTGAACTTGTTAGGACGGATAATAATATCATCAGTGTATTAAACCGGGCTGTAGATTTCAAGAATTATGAAAGAGTCAGTTTGAGCCAGGAAGTAGGGGAGAATACGCAGCAAATGGAAAGTCTATTACATGCCACCGATACCTTGGAAAGGCAATTAGTAAAGATAAGAGCAGATCAAGTTACACTTAAACGCGAATCACAATGGTTAAAGATCGTAAACAGGACTTTAATTTTTGCAGTTTTGATGATGATCTTTTTATTCGTTCGGAAGAAAAAACAATCCTGAATTTTATAGATTTTAGTTTTTGATCCATTTTTGTTGGAATTGTTTTCCCTTAATATTCAGTTCAACTATATATATTCCTTTTGTTAAATTATTTTCGATTTGCAGATGAGCTAATCCGGCAACTAAATTTAATGATTGTACTAAGACAATTCTTCCTGTCAAATCAAATATTTGCAGCATTGCACTGCACGTAACAGTTGATTTTAGATTGATCTGTAGTAAATTAGAAGGATTTGGATAAACTCTAATCAAATCATTATCAGATTCAAGATTGTTTACTCCCGTAACCATACCAATAGTGCCATCATCATGAATGTTTTGTGCATAAATTCCGCCTCCATTTCTATCATCATTCCAAACGATAACAACTTCGTTTTGTGCAAAGATCCCTTGAGCCACATC
The DNA here is from genome assembly GCA_031418215.1 of Bacteroidota bacterium. GTDB lineage: Bacteria > Bacteroidota > Bacteroidia > AKYH767-A > OLB10 > JANOXC01. The sequence continues at coordinate 4,802 of JANOXC010000040.1, read as the reverse complement.
ATCTTTTCCTGCAGTATTACTGCACAGGGTAACAGAATTCCCATTCCATTGGACAACACCGGCACTATCAATTTTTACTGCATAAATCGTCTGTGGATTTGGAATGCTTCCGGTGGTGTAGCTGATGATGATACCGGTTGGCGTAATTGAAAATCCATTTGGATCATTGTATGCAGCAGCTACTGGTAACAGTTGGGTTGCATTGGCTCCCCATAAAATATTGCCACTTGTATCCACTTTCTGCATATATATTCCTGATTGCCCTTGGTTGGAATCGGTCACTTTTAACAATACATAAATGCAATTTGCATTTGCATTAAATAATGTTGCAGGCGTAAATTTATGACTGTTGGGGAGCAATGAGGTTGAGGTACCTATTGAATTCCATGTATTACCTGTCGCATCTACATGTTGAAGATAAACTACACCTACAGATAAACTTGAGGGAAGTGAAGTGTTGAATCCTACATAAAATCCATTATTGTGATCGCTAATTGCCACCGGGAAAAAGAAGAACGGTATAGTATATGTTGAAACTAATGTAGGGTTAATCCATACAGCAGCTCCTGCAGTATCATAATGTTGTGCAAGCATTTTACCCGGAGGTAACCCGGATCCTGTTTCATCCACGTAAAGGACTGTAAAGTCATCAACTCCAAATGGCACACTTGTAGGGCGCGAATACTTTTTCGTATTTGCCGGATCTTTAATTTGTATCACGGAAGGCCACAGTACAGTTCCTGATGAAGATATTTTCTGCATGGCAATCCATTTGGTTGAACCGCTTGAAGCATTCCAGGTAATAACAACATTATTACTATTTGTTATGCCAATCGTTGGTGCCAAACCTTGTGTGGAAGTAGGATCTGTCAATGCAATCCCGTTGGTTGACCAGGAGAAATTGCCTGCTAAATCTATTTTATAAACCACGATATCCAGATGCCCGCTTCTTTCATCCTGAAAAGCAGCAATAGCATTTCCATCGAGGTCGGTTTTTAAATCATATCTAAAAGTTGCTGAATTTTGAGGAAAATTACTAACCAGCAAGCCATTGTTTCCCCACATTTTGTAGCCATCCTTATCTAGTCTTTGCATCCTAAATTCAAAATTAGTACCGGCAACAGGCTGAAACCATGAAATATAAGTTGAGCCATCATTTATTGTAGCCATCATTGGCGTGGTCTCTGTCATTCCTGGATCATCTCTTACCAGTGTGTTTTGCATTGCATTATTTGCCCATTGTGCATGGCAGTTAAAATAAAATAGAAACAAGACAGAAGTTAAAAATTGGTTTTTCATAATTTATTTCTGAGTAAGATTTAACTGTTCGAATTTAATAATAAATTATTTAGCTGAAAATTTAATTTTGTTACCAAAGGAATAGGAATCAGCCAATCTGTTAAAGAGAAGCACCGTCAACAAGATACAAATCCCTGGAAATATTGTTAGCCACCAGGCGTCCAAATTTTCTCTTGCTGATGAGAGCATACTTCCCCATGTAACAACCTGGCGGGGTACACCAACACCAAGAAATGATAATCCTGATTCAGTTAAAATTACATTTGAAAAAGAAAAGCATATCACAACAAGTATAGGACTCATTCCATTGATCAGTATATGTTTGATCATTATTCGCAAATCACTAAATCCCATTGCCCTTGCAGCGGAAATATAATCCATTTCGCGCAATTGTAGCGTTTGCGACCTTGCAAATCTTGCTAATTCAGTCCACAGCGAAACACCAATTATTATTCCCAGATTGAAAAGTGAAGGCCGTACAATTGCTGCCAGTGTGATGATGAGTATTAATCGGGGCATAGCCATTGTTATCTCAATACTTCGTGATACAATATGATCAATTGGAATCGTGATTTCTTTTGTTAGATACTTCCATTTAAAATTATTAAGTAAATAGTTAAGTATGAAAAACAGAAGAAAAGAAATAACTATAACAGATAATATATATAAAGATAAAAAACAAATTCCATTTGCTGCTGCTTGCTGCAATTCATAATTACCCGGATTCATTAAATAAAATGCACCATAAAGGAATACAATAGTGAAACATAAAAGTGAAATTCGTTTTACCTTCCACTTACTATTTCCAAAATATCCTGCTAAAGCTCCGAGAAAAATCCCAATAAATGAAGCAACAAAAATGGCAACACCTGCAATAAAGAATGAATAACGAAAACCATGTATGATACCCGATAAAACATCGGCGCCAAGATTGTTAGTACCAAGCCAATGCCTTAAATAAAATGGCATCTCAGTAATTTTTCCATCAGCAGTCATAAAAGATTGCTTGTCAAAAGGACTTACATTGCTATTTAGGTAATCACTCTTACCTGGTGACCAGGGAATAGGGGCATATATAATAAAATCAGCCTGAATAGTTTTAAAATTTGTAAAATCATAATTCAAAGTTTCATTTTCTAAATTAATTTGGTGTTTGAAACTGAAAGCCGGAAAAAAATGATGACCCTTGTAATGCATATATAAAGGGCGCTGATTGGCAAGAAAAGGTGACAACAATGCTACAATAGAAAGGAAGATCAATACCTTGATCCCATTCTTGGTTGTAATTTTTTTGCGTATGCTCATCTGTTCTGCCAATAGATCAATTAAACTTTATTCTCGGGTCAACCCATGTATACAATATGTCAGATACAAGGTAACCAATCATGGTAAGTAAACCGGTTATCATGAATACTGCTACAATTACAGGATAGTCCTGATTAAAAATCGAATTTACAATCTCCAAACCAAGTCCCGGAATAGAAAAAATTGTTTCTAAAATAGCAGAACCACCAATCATAGCAGGGAAAACATAAGCTATAATTGTAATTAATGGAAATAAAGCGTTGCGGAATGCATGTTTCCATGAAATAACTTGTTCATTTACACCTTTAGCTCTTGCCGTTAATATATATTCTCTTTGCATCTCTTCCATCATTCCTGAACGAATTGTTCGCGTTAAGAAGGCAAGAGAACCATAGGTATAACAAATTAACGGAAGCACCATATAAGGAAGACTTGATATAAGTTTATCATGAAAGGAAACATTTTCAGCAAAACCTTCAATTGGAGCAACACCCGATGAAGGAAACCAATTAAACATTCCGGGATTAGCAAACAAAAACATTAACAATGTTGCTACAAAAAAAGCAGGCATAGCATAAAGAATTGCCAGTATATTAGAACTCCAGCGGTCGAAAGCAAAACCGCGTTTGCTTCCAGCCTTTACACCAATAGGAATGCTGATCAGGTAGGCTAATAAAATACTCGTCATTGAAAAGAACATCGTCCATTTTGTTTTTTCATGCAGCTGACGTCCAACAGATTTTCCTGTTACGTAGGATTTTCCAAAATCACCACGCACTATCCCTCTGGTAAAGAGTGCTTTTTCACCTGTCAACCAGTTTCCATCACCCAATAACCATCTGTGAAATTGATTATTTATATGAAAATGAATGCGGGGGATATATAATTTCCATTTAGAGGAATGCAATTTGACGCTCTGCCATTTTTGATCAAGATTTAAAATTTGCCGCTGCTTTGTTTGATTTCCAATTTCAGTTATAATTTGTAGTTGAGTCAGTTTTCTCAATAAAAAATCAATTTGCTTTACGTTATTACTTTGTGATATTGAATACAAAGCATTATAGTAAACTGATTTTGGAGTTGTTTTTCCAATTAGATTAGTTAATTCAATATAATAACTACTTATTTCATTCCAGTTTCCATAATGGTGAAGTAATTCATTTAAATTTCTTCGTTGTTGAGCATTGCTAATTTTAAACAAAGTATCGGGATCAGCTAATGTCAAAACTGAAAAATAAAACAATGGCAAATCTAAACCCAACTGATGTCTAACCTGTTGGTAACGCATGGAGTAAAATGCCCTGTTTTCCGGCTTTTCTGCTTCTCCTTGTAAAAGCCTTGCCACAGGATCGCCGGGAGCCAGGTTATTGACTATAAAAGCAATAAAACAAATGATGATTAATGTAGGAATGAAAAGAAGAATGCGTTTTAATATATATTTAAGCATTCAGGTGGCTGGTTAATTTGACACTTCATCGTTGGAAACAAGGCCATTCAACAACTTTAAATTATTTAAAAGTAATCCCGGCCTGTCAGAATAGATTTCTGCATTTCCCCATCTTTTGTGAATAATATTTCGACGGACTAAAGCATAAAGAAATATATAAGGCTGCTGATCGTAAATCATTTGTTGCAGATTTTTTATCATGGGCTCACGTTCTTTTACTTCCATCGTAACTTTGATTTTATCAATCAATGAATCACTTTTAGCATCTCCAAATCCCGGATAATTCGAACCATGACTGCTCCAGCTGGAACTATGCCATACCTGGGTAAAATCTTCTCCCAGTGAATTTGTTGCCCAACTCCCCATCATCATATCAAAATCATGTTCTCGTGCTTTACCAAAAAAAACTGCAGGGTCCAAAGGAACGGCTATGGCCTTTACACCTCCGGCATTTAATCCTTCACAGATAATATCTGCCATGTCTTTCCATTCAGCTTGAGTAGTAAGGTAGTTAAATTCAAATTCAAAATTGATCTTTTTTCCATCAACCATTTTTTCTCTGATATTATCACCATCTTTATCTTTCCAACCTGCAGCTTCCAATAACTTTTGTGCTTTAGGAATGTCAATATTGATAATTTGCAATGGATTGTATTCCTTCTTTAAAAGGGAAACAGGTCCTGATACCCGCTTATTCAATCCTTTATTTACAATCCTTATCATATCATCAACAGGAGCAAGCAATGCCATG
>JANOXC010000039.1:0-8465 GCA_031418215.1 Bacteroidota bacterium | reverse complement strand
CCAGGAGGTACCGGTAAATTATTACTAGTGGTACCTCCTGGTGTTTATCATATTAACCAAGTAGGCATACCTTTTACAACGGATGAAGCAAGAATGGCTGACCGTTACTGGTTAGTTCAGCGGAGTGGACCTATTTTAGGAGTAGGTAATTCTACAATGGGATTTTCAATTGCTGCTGTTGCGGCAGGTACCAATGAAAGAGCCCCTCTTTACTATCCTGATGGATCTTCTATAACGCAATTTAATAGATTGTTTTTGCAACCATATTATCAATACACAGATGCTGGCGGTGGTGTACGCGCTGTATGGATGCCGCCAAGATCAATGGTTACTGACACGCCGCATGTAACAACAGTTACATTTTTACCAAGTTCTACTAATGTGCAAAGGGTACGTACGCAATTTACGAATTTCAAATGGCCAGTTAACACACCCTCAAATGCGCTCGCACCTATATTTCCAGTAGTGCCGAGGCCCCTTGCCTCTAGCACTAGCGTTACTTGGGCAATGTCAAATCTTAACTCAGCAAATACTCCACTTCCTGTTAGTTTGATTGACTTTAATGCCAGGTTGATGGGTGAAGAGTCAAATCTTTATGTTAAGCTATTTTGGTCAACAGCCTCTGAAGAGAATAATGATTTCTTTGACGTTGAACGAACTACAGACTTTAACACCATTAAAAACATTGGACAAGTGAAGAGTAAGGGCAACAGCAATAGTTTACAGGAATACGAATTACTCGATTACGCACCTGTTAGTGGAATGGTTAATTATTATCGTTTGAAGCAAACTGATAATGATGGTACTACTACTATTCCATTGGAAGAACGTTGGTTGCCTGTAAGAATCGGTTCAAAACAGGTTTTTGCAATTAATTATGTAACAAGTATTGCCAGATTGGAAGTAATGTTTGATTATGATATGGAAGGTCCGGTTGATGTAACAGTTACAGATATCACAGGCCGTGTAGTATTTGATCAGCTTAATTTCCCGGCTGCATCCGGCCTCAATGTTTTACCAATAGATGCTAAATTGTGGAAACAGGGATTGTACATTATTACGTTGCGCGACAAAGACAGAAAAGTGTCGCATAAGATGTTCTATTAAAAAACAAACAACATTTGTAACAAAAAATCCCGTCTGAGAAGGCGGGATTTTTTTATGAATGAACTCTTGTTATCCTTCATCATTGTCATTCAGTAGGAACCTTGTCATATAGCGTCTTAAAAAAAAGAAATTAATCTCAGGTGTTGATTCAGGGTAACGGATGGAAATCTTTGTTGCTTTATTACTCAGGCCGACTTTCCGGTGGTTACTTACTTTCTATGCTTGGATGTGACAAGTTTCCTGCTAATGACTTTGGTTTTTTTGAAATTGCCCAATTAGTCATTCAGCAGGAACCTTGTCATATAGCACCCAAAAAAAAGAAATTTATTTCAGGTGTTAATTCAGGGTAACGAATAGAAATATTTTTTACTTCAATACCTTGACCGCCTTTCTGTGGGCTTCTCACTTTCTGTACTTCGATGTGAATAGTTTCCTGCTGAATGACTTTGGTTTTTTCTCCGACCATCTTCTATTGCTTCGCTGTCGCTTTGGATGATAAGCGGTACTAACAAAAAAGCGGATGAATCACTTCATCCGCTTTCAAAATATTATTTAATCTGTTTAATTTACAACCGGTAAGAAGGAGTAGTTTTTTCCAAAATCAAGCATTTGCTGCAGGAAGCTTTCAGGATATTCAATTTTTACATCTGTGATGTTTTCTCCATCCATTACAGGAACCAATATCGGTTGTATGAAACCCATATAAGGTGCTATGTCGAGTTTCTCATAACGCTTATGTACTTCTAATAACAAAGCCTGGTCAGCTTTAACGCCATAATTTTCTACAAGATTTTTTCCTGCATTAAAATCGCCTTCTGATTTGAGGCGTTGTATTTCGCGAAGTAACTGTCCAAATAAAGTACGCAGTTTGTCATAATCGTTAATCACGAAATATGTTTTTCCATCACGTACCACACGCTCAATAACTTTATCCTTTGCACCTTTTTCAAAAGCCCAGGAAGCAACTAACTGGCGGTTACGCATGTGTGCTTCTTCAATATTGTTTCCGGGTTCCAAACGATACAATTGTGTCATCATACCATTCATAATATAATAGTCATATTGTGCTTTTCCCACCTCCAATGAAGGGGAAACACCTATATCAACCAATTTCTGATCCATGATGTAATACAAGCCAACAAGATCAGCACGGGCTTCTTCTAAAGTGCTTGCATAATTTTTTAATGTTTTATCGGAAGGCGCAACACCGGGATTGGTTTGACCGGAAGCATGTCCGATTACTTCATGCATATCAGTATGCAATTCACCGGAGAGTGATGCATATTGACGGTAACGTTTTTTCATTTCATCACTGTGACCAAACTCATCGATCATCGGGCTCTTGGCACGGGCATAATTGTAAGCAGCTACTATATTTCCCAATGACACAGACTTTGATCCATGTGTTTCACGAATCCACTCATTGTTGGGAAGGTTAATACCGATAGGCGTATTGGGTGCTGCCTCACCAACTTCGCCAATCACTGTAATTACTTTTGCGGAAATCCCTTTCACATTTTTCTTCTTGTGATTATCCATGATTGGTGAGTGATCTTCAAACCACTGTGCATCTTTTGAAATAGTGGCGATCAATTTTGTGGCTTCCATATCTTTCATAGAAACTACTGATTCGTAACTTCCTCTTTTTCCAATGGCATCCATATAATTTTCAATAAATCCTATCACAGCATCTAAACGTGAAGCGGTATCGCTTACCCATGAAATAGAATAGTCATCGAATAACTTTGGATCACCTGTCTGATAAAACTGAATCAATTTCTCCAGTGTTTGTTTTTGTGTTTCATTTTCGGTTACTGTAGTTGCTTTCTGCAACCAGTAAATAATCTTGTCGATTGCAGAACCATACATGCCGCCTGATTTCCAAACTTTTTCTACAATCTTGCCATTTTCTTTTACCAATTTGGCATTCAAACCGAATGGTGATTTATCGCCCGGGTGAGCCTTTTCCATCTTGTCATAGAAATCTTCTGCCTCCTTTTGCATAACCCCTTCATAATAATTATTTGCTGAGGATTTCACATTATCAATCCCACCAGATAAATCCGTTACTTTTCTGTCAGCATTAGGATCAAAAACAGCTTTTTGCATCAGGCTTAGATAGTCTTCCATTTTCATTCCATCTAGAGGAAGTTTGGACTGATTACTGTTAGCAGTCAATTCTTTGAAATAATCGAAGCTGCACTCAGGTACAAATTTTACAGCCCCATAGTGATGATGTACACCATTCGAAAAGAAAAACCGTTTACAATAGGTTTCAAACTTCTTATAATCATCAGTTGATTTATCACCTTTATAAGTTTCCAGAATACATTCTAAAGTCTTACGGATACGGAGGTTGTTTTTGTTTTTCTGATCATAAAAAATATCACGACCGCTTAAACCTGCATTCCATAAGCAATAGGCCAGTTGTTTTTGCTGTAGCGGTAATTCATCAAATCCGGTGACCTGGTAGCGCAATACCTGTATATCGGCAAACCTGTCGGCGATAAAATTAAATTCTTTTTTTACAGTGTCTTGTGTTTCACTAACATTTTCCTGTTTAGCGTTATTACAGGAAATCGTTGCGAGAAGCAACAGGCAAATACCGGTTACTGTCAGATTGATTTTATACATAGATTTTATTTTTTTTAGATGGGCGAAACTAGGTAAATAGATGTTGAATGAATAATTCTTTCGACGAATAAAAGCATATTCACGACTTAAGGCTTAATATGGTTTTTTATACGCTTTAATTATTACCGGATTGATTTCCTAAAAACTTCCCAAAGCACAATCCCGGCACAAACAGCAATGTTTAGCGAATGTTTGGTTCCGGTCTGCGGTATTTCTACTGAGAAATCGCAATGGTTAATTACCGCCTGACTAACACCTTCCATTTCATGACCAAAAACCAGTGCCAACGGCCTCTTGAAATCTACTTCAAGATTTTGTAATGGAATACTATTTACCGTTTGTTCTATTGCTGCTATGCTGAAATTTTGCTGTTTTAATTCATTGATACAGGCTAATGTATCCTCATAATAGTACCACTCAACTGTTTCAGAGGCACCAAGCGCACTTTTTAGCAGGTCTCGGTGAGGAGGGACAGGTGTGATGCCGCAACAATAAATGCCCTTAATTCGAAAAGCATCAGCAGAGCGGAAAATACTTCCCACATTAATGGCGCTTCGAACATTATCTAACACAATATAAATGGAAAGTTTTTCACTATTCTTGAATTCCTCTACAGATAATCGACCCAGTTCATCATTACGCAGCTTTTGCATCGGCTAAGTTTTTACTTTCGCAAATGTAATGAGCAGCGAGGTAAAAGCAGGTCCGGTAAAGAAGTCCAGGGAAGAAACCCCTTTGATGGTGCAGTACAATGCTATCAAGGCGAAATATCCTGATGCCTTATTATTGTTCCGTATAGGAGACTTTTATGAGACTTTTAATGAGGATGCCATCAAAGCCTCCCGAATATTAGGCATTGTATTGACCAAGCGGGGCAGTGGTTCGGCATCAGAAATGGATCTGGCAGGCTTTCCTTATCATTCTCTTGATACTTATTTACCCAAGTTAGTGCGTGCCGGTATGCGTGTGGCCATCTGTGATCAGTTGGAGGATCCGAAGCTCACCAAAAATATTGTGAAACGCGGTGTTACAGAAGTGGTGACTCCCGGTGTGGCATTCAGCGATAAAATTCTGGATCACCGTTCCAATAATTTTTTGTCGGCTATCTATAATAGTGGTGATGTATATGGAATTGCCATGGCCGATGTAAGTACCGGTGAATTCCTGGTGGCACAAGGCAGTCGTATATATATAGACAAAGTGATGCAAGGATTCAGCCCGAGCGAAATATTGGTGTCGCGGTCACTGCTGAAAATATTTGAACAACAGTATGGGCAGAAATTTTACACCTACACTTTGGATGACTGGATTTTTTCAGAAGATTATTCAAAGGATGTATTGCTAAAGCACTTTGCTGTTAATTCATTAAAAGGATTTGGCATTGAAGATTTGCCTGTTGCAGTGATTGCTGCAGGGGCTGTAATGCATTATCTCCAACAAACGCAGCAGTCGGGACAGGTACAATTGAAACGTATTGCAAGAGTGGAGGAAGAGCAATATGTATGGCTTGATAAATTCACCATTCGTAATTTAGAACTGGTGAATTCTTCCAATGAAAAAGCAAAAACATTATTGGATGTACTGGATAAAACAGCCACACCCATGGGAGCACGAATGCTCCGGCGCTGGTTGCTTTTACCATTAAAAGATTTAAAATTAATTGAAGAGCGACTGCAGGTTGTTGACTTTCTTTCCAAACAAGATGCATTTAGTTTAGAGTTGGTAAATAGGTTGCGTACCATCGGTGATCTTGAGCGTATCACTTCACGAATTGCCATCCGTAAAACCAATCCTCGGGAAATAATTCAATTGAGGCGTGCTTTGGAAGCCATTCCCTTACAGCAAAAACAAAGTTTTGCAAGTGGAAATCCGCAATTAAAAATCATTGGGGAGCAATTGAATCCTTGTGAGTCATTACACAACGTGATTTGCAAAACATTAACAGATGACCCACCGGCAATGGTTTCAAAAGGTGGTGTGATACGCAAAGGAGTTTCTGCGGAGCTGGATGAATTACGCGAAATTTCTTTTTCAGGAAAAGATTATCTCCTGAAAATTCAACAGGAAGAAATTCAGAAAACCGGTATTACTTCCTTGAAGATTGCATACAACAATGTTTTCGGTTATTATATAGAAGTTACCAATGTGCATAAGCACAAAGTGCCGGCTGAATGGGTGCGTAAACAAACACTGGCAAATGCTGAGCGCTATATCACCGATGAGTTGAAGCATTACGAGGAAAAAATTCTGGGAGCGGAGGAAAAGATACTTCAGCTGGAAGATAAACTTTTTAATGATTTATTAGTGGAGCTTACAGAATGGGTAGAGCCATTGCAATTGAATGCAGTTTGTTTGGCAAAACTGGATTGCCTGCAATCATTCAGCGCTGTTTCCAACATGTATAATTACACACGGCCGGTTTTAAATGACAGTTTCATTATTGACATTAAGAACGGACGGCATCCTGTGTTGGAACAACAAATGCAACAGGGAGAGGAATACATTGCGAATGATGTTTACCTGGATCAGGAAAACCAACAGATCATCATCATTACCGGCCCTAACATGGCGGGTAAATCCGCATTGTTGCGGCAGACAGCATTAATTGTACTGATGGCACAGATCGGTTGCTTTGTTCCTGCACAGTCTGCTACCATTGGTTTGGTGGATAAGATTTTTACCAGGGTAGGCGCATCGGATAACATATCCCAAGGCGAATCCACTTTTATGGTGGAGATGAATGAAACAGCCAGCATCCTGAATAATCTTTCACCACGGAGTTTATTATTGCTGGATGAGATTGGTAGGGGCACTTCCACCTATGACGGAATTTCCATAGCATGGGCTATAGCAGAATATTTACATGAGCACCCAAAGTCAAGGGCACGCACTCTTTTTGCAACCCATTACCATGAGTTGAATGAAATGGCGGCACAGTTTCCCCGCATAAAAAATTACAATGTGGCCATTAAAGAAAGCGGCTCAAGGATATTGTTTCTGCGGAAGTTGGTACCTGGTGGAAGTGAACACAGTTTCGGTATTCACGTTGCAAGGATTGCCGGCATGCCTGATCAGGTTGTAAGGAGGGCTGATAAATTATTACATACCCTTGAAAATGCCCACAGCAGTACTGAACTTATTAAAGCAGGGCAACACAAGGAAAAGCTGGATGACTTGCAACTCAGCTTCTTTCAGTTGGATGACCCATTATTGGAGCAGTTGAGGGATGAAATTTTAAGCACGGATATTAATACCTTGACTCCGGTAGAAGCCCTGCTGAAGCTCAATGAGATAAAGAAACTCATTAGTAAAGAAAGTTCGAAAGGGGCATAATTTTTTGTTTTGGATTTCAAATTTCAATTATATTTGCCCCTCGCTAATAATTCGGCTTTCCAGGGATTATTTAAGAGTTTTAAGCGAAAGTAGCTCAGTTGGTAGAGCGCAACCTTGCCAAGGTTGAGGTCGCGAGTTCGAGACTCGTCTTTCGCTCCAGATAATTGGTCATTAGTCATTTGTCATTAGTTAATAACTCACTTCAATGGCCAATGACTAATGACCAAATTTTTCTGCCCGGGTGGTGGAATTGGTAGACACGCAGGACTTAAAATCCTGTGCTCTAAACAGGCGTGCGGGTTCGATTCCCGCCCCGGGTACAAGGCTGAAACCAGCGACAGGCAAGCGTTTACAGCATATTTGATTTGTTCAATATAAAGTGCGATAAGCACACGGAGTGTGATGGAGTGTTGTTTTGGAGTGCGGAAATTTCGATTTCTTACCTCACTTTTTAGAATACTTTTCATTTTTCGATAGTTTTATTTTGTGTTTTTTCTTGTTCGCTTCTTATTACAGAAAGTTCTTCTTGTCGTGTTTGTTCTTTAGGAAATACTTCAAAGCCTTGCGCAGCTTTTGCAACAGCCAGGGCTGATTGATCGAGGTAATGTTTTTCAATAACAGCAGAACCTGCGTGTTGACTTATTTCTTTTGCTTCACCTTTGGTGTGAAGATGCGCTGCGGTCACGTAAGTTTTTCGTAAGGTCTTTAGGGTTAACTTATCAGGTAAACCAAGTAACTTATAATAATGCGTAAAACTTTTCGTCAACACATCGCACATGATACGATTTCTTTTGTTGGTAATTTCAGGTGCTAAAATATATTGATCACTTCCCTTTAATTGATCGTAATTTAAGTTAATCAAAAGTTCTTTCAAACTTCTTGTGACAGGGATGTATATATATTTTTTTGTTTGAGGGGTCGTTCGATTTGCAATCCTGTTCACCTTGTAATCTTCAATTTTAATTACGGCATTACCTGAATCGTCTTCGATAATGTTATTGAATTTTAAATTTATTGCTTCTTCTCTGCGCCTGCCAGTCAACAGCAGTAGTTCTATTCCATCTTTGAGCCAGGGTCTATAATGGTTTTTGCTTTTCTTCTTACCGGATTTGAATTCCTGCACTCCATTTTCTGGAGTAATGCTATCTAGTAAGGCAGTGTAAGTATCTTGTGATATTGCTTTTGGTTCTGAAGTTGACGATGGCAACCGTATCCCTTCAAATGGGTTTGGCATTTGAACATTATGCTTTTTTGAATAGCGACTAAAAAAGCCTTTGTAAAAAGTAAATTGCTTATTGGTATAGCTATTTGAGAAGCTTTTGACTTTAGTAAAGTCATCATAGATGACACCGACAATTTCATCATCAATATCCGTAACTTTTAAAGTAATT
>JANOXC010000038.1:0-23396 GCA_031418215.1 Bacteroidota bacterium | reverse complement strand
TGCTGATGGAGAAGTACGATGGAAAAAGTTTGTTGTTGCTCTCACCGGTTGTTAAAGGTCGCAAAGGTCATTACCGTGAGTTATTTACACAAATAACACAGCAGGGATATTTACGTGTCAGATTGGACGGTGTGATCACTGAATTAAAACGCGGTTTGCAGGCCGATCGTTATAAAATGCATGATATTGAAATTGTTGTTGATAAAATTGTTGTTCAACAGGAATCACGATTACGAATTGCAGAAAGTGTGCGTACCACATTAAAGTTAGGCAAAGGCTCGATGATGATTTATGATGAGCAAACAAAAAAATCAAGACATCTAAGTCAGCATTTGATGTGCCCAACAACAGGAATATCTTATGATGAACCTGCTCCCAATTCTTTTTCATTTAACTCCCCTTATGGTGCTTGTAGAAAATGCAATGGATTAGGAACCATACCTGAGATTGACATAAAGCAAGTAATCCCTGATTTCAAAAAAAGCATAAAACAAGGCGGTATTGCTCCGCTAGGTGAATATCGCGACAATTGGATTTACCATCAGATTCAGGCCATTGGAAAGCGCTTTGGCTTTACGTTGAATTCACCAATAGAAGATATCAGTGAAGAAGCGTTGAACACTATTTTATATGGCTCTGATGAAGTTTTTGTTGTTGATGGTGGTCAAGCTTCAAGTGAAGGGCGAACACAACAATTAAACTTTGAAGGTATTGTAAATTTTATTTCCGCTCAAATTGAAGAAGAAAATGCAAGTACTCGCATTAAAAAATGGGCGCAGGGATTTATGGTTTCTACTGATTGTCCTGAATGCCATGGCACACGATTAAAAAAAGAATCACTTTACTTTAAGCTTCATGATAAAAGCATTGCCGATCTTGCTAACATGGACATTATTGCCTTAAAGGAATGGTTTGCTAATGTGGGTGCTCAGTTAAATAAAAGGCAACAGATTATTGCAAAGGAAATTCTGAAAGAAATTAGCAAGCGGATTAAATTTTTATTGGATGTTGGACTAGACTACCTAACATTAAACAGAAGTTCAAAATCATTAAGCGGCGGAGAATCGCAGCGAATCAGGTTGGCCACACAAATAGGCTCACAATTGGTTGGCGTAATGTATATCCTTGATGAACCCAGCATTGGGTTACATCAACGTGATAATGCACGATTAATAAATTCATTGAGAGAATTACGTGATGTTGGAAATTCGGTAATTGTAGTGGAGCATGACAGAGAAACCATCCTTGCCGCTGATCATGTGATTGACATGGGCCCCGGCGCAGGTGTACACGGAGGTAAAGTGGTAACAAGCGGTTCACCGGACCAGCTGCTAAATACGCATTCCCTAACAGCGCGTTACATGAGTGGCGAATTACAAATCAAGGCCCATAAACCACGAACAGGAAATGGAAAAACACTTTCTTTAAAAGGCGCAACAGGCAATAACTTAAAGAATGTTTCAGTAACATTTCCATTGGGTAAATTGATTTGTGTAACCGGCGTTTCCGGAAGCGGAAAATCTACACTCATCAATGAAACGTTATACCCTGTTTTAAACAAGTATTTTTACAATGCTACACAAAAACCACTTCCTTACAAGAGTATTAAAGGACTGGAACATATTGATAAGGTAATTGAAATTGATCAATCACCCATTGGCCGAACACCAAGGTCAAATCCTGCAACTTATACTGGTGTCTTTAGTGATATTAGAAATCTTTTTGCGCAATTGGCAGAATCAAAAATCAGGGGCTATCCTCCCGGCTGGTTTTCATTTAATGTTAAAGGAGGAAGATGTGAATCATGTCAGGGTGCAGGAATGCGAACCATTGAAATGAATTTTTTACCTGACGTTTATGTATTATGTGAAGTATGCAATGGTCAAAGATATCATCGTGAAATATTAGAAGTAAGGTACCGTGGAAAATCAATCAATGATGTATTAAACATGAGTGTTGAGAATGCTGTAGATTTCTTTGATAACATGCCTGCAATTCGTCACAAAATCAAAACATTAAAAGAAGTAGGACTTGGCTATATCACACTTGGACAGCAAAGCACAACACTTTCAGGTGGCGAGGCACAACGTGTTAAACTGGCCACTGAATTATCCAAGAGGGATACCGGCAATACTTTCTATATACTGGATGAACCTACTACGGGTTTGCATTTCGAAGATGTTCGCATTCTTTTGGATGTGCTACACCAGCTTGTTGACAAAGGGAATACAGTATTGGTTATTGAACACAATATGGATGTGATTAAGGTGGCTGACCATATCATCGACATTGGTCCGGAAGGTGGTATGCGTGGCGGTAATATCATTTGTGAATGCACCCCGTCAGAATTAATAAATCATAAGGATTCCATAACAGCACATTACCTAAAGAAAGAAATAGAAACCGTTTCTATATAACTTTATTCATCAATTTACGTTTAATTTTCTACATTGAATAATACTATGACATCAGAAGAAGCAAAAATCAGGAAAGCATTTGTAGACAAAAACTGGCAGGAAGTGAAAGCCGATAATACCTGGCAGATCTTTAAAATAATGGCTGAGTTTGTAGAAGGATTTGAAAAAATGAGCAAGATCGGCCCTTGTGTGAGTATTTTTGGGTCAGCTCGTACACAACCTGAGAACAAATACTATCAACTTGCAGAAGATATTGCCTTCCGTTTAACAAGTGAAGGATACGGCATAATAACCGGCGGCGGTCCGGGCATCATGGAAGCTGCTAATAAAGGCGCACAAAAAGCCAACGGAAAATCTGTAGGTTTGAATATTAAATTACCTTTTGAGCAATCATCCAATCCATACATTGACAATGACAAGCTACTTGTTTTTGATTATTTCTTTGTGCGTAAACTTATGTTCATTAAGTACTCACAGGGATTTATTGCCCTACCTGGTGGTTTTGGAACATTGGATGAATTATTTGAGTCCCTTACTTTAATTCAAACAAAAAAAATAGGTAAGTTTCCCATCGTTTTAGTTGGAAAAGATTACTGGCAGGGCATTTATGAATGGATCAAAACACGCATGATTGAAGAAGGGAACATCAATGCTGAAGACCTCAAACTTTTTACAGTTGTTGACACTGCAGAGGAAGCCGTTGTGGTAATCGACAGTTTTTATTCTAAATATTTACTAAAACCGAATTTTTAATCGCATAAATTCTGAAAAGCCTATATTCTTAAAAAATCAAGAATACAGGCTTTTTTCTTGTAAGATTTTGCCGAAATCAGCTCCTTTTTAAAAGCTCAATTAACTAACTTACAAAGGGCACAAAGCCCTTGCTGTAACCTTTTTAGCTTATTCGTGTAAAACATTTGAAATAAAATGTTCAATCCAACAATTAGGACCAAACAATGAGCGATTCAGCAATTCCCATTTTATTGGTTGAAGACGACCATATTGATGTGATGAATGTCCAGCGGGCATTCAAGAAAAACAATATCACCAATCCACTGTATATAGCTTTCAATGGTGTAGAAGCACTTAATATGTTGAAAGGAATCAATGGAAAGCCAAAATTAAACCCTACACCTCAAATCATACTAACGGATATTAACATGCCAAAAATGAACGGCCTTGAATTTATCCAGGAATTGAGAAACGACCCTGATTTCAAATCCATCAGTGTCTTTGTTGTTTCAACTTCCAATGATGAAAATGATAAAACAGAAGCTTACAAATTAAATGTAGCCGGATACATTTTAAAACCGGTATCCTTTGAAAAATTTATCTCAGCAATTGCTATACTGGGTAATTACTGGAATTTATGCGCGCATCCTGAACAACACCTGCTTCATAAGCCTTGAATCTGAATAATGAACACAAATAATACAATAACGCAAAAATTACAAATTCTCTTGGTAGAAAACAACACTACCGATCGAATGATGCTAAGTAAAATGATGCAGGCAACCTGCAACAATTCGCAATTGAAATATGCTGAAGATATGAAGGATGCTTTAACATTGGCTTCCATATACTCCTTTAACTTCATCATAATAGCATCCACTATTCCTGATAATTCCAATGACATTGGCTTAATTGCACAATGCAAGATGAGTAGTGGCAAGCCACACGTAATTATGTTGATGCCCGATGCTCGCCCTCATCAACTAAAAGAAACGCAGAAGATGGGGATCAGTGATCACCTTTCCAAAAAAGACATCACGCCGTTAATAATTACTAAATGCTTCAATCATTTGTTACGGTTGCACCAAGCTCATCATAACAGAACTGTTATATCTCCTGAAAAAAGGCTGATCGAAATTGAAGGGCGGTTGAAAACAATCATTAGTCAACTAAATAACCTGTTAAACGTAGAAAAAGAAATACTTCAAGATATCAATACAGAAATTCCCGTGGCAGAAAGAAAAGCTGAACAGTTAATTATTGCCCAAACGACAAAGGCTGAAGGTTATCTGAGTCAATTCCATATATTAATAGCTGAAGACAATGATATCAATCGATTCATCATTGAGAAAATGATTACGAAGCTAGGATTGCAAATGACCTTTACATCCAATGGCATTGATACCATTACGCAATTTACTTCATCGAAGTTCGATATGGTGCTAATGGATATTGAAATGCCGGGAATGAATGGGTATGAAGCATCAAAAACCATCCGAGGGGAACTCAAAAACACTTCTGTACCCATTATTGCAATGACTGCCCATAGTAGCCCTGACGAAAAAGAAAAATGCATCCGTTCAGGGATGAATGATTATTTATCAAAACCATTTAAAGAAGAAACACTACGCCAGATGATCTCCAAATGGCAACCTGTCATGCAATCTAAGGATAAAAACAACTAATGCAATTAAATATTATAAATATGCAAACAACAAACTACACCAATCTTGATTTCCTCCGTGAGATCAGTGATGGCAACGACGTCTTTTATAAAGAATTTCTCAGTCTGTTTCTTACTTCGGCGCCAAAATCTATTTCTGAAATGGAACAATGCTATACAGCCAGAGATTGGGAACACCTGCGTATGCTCGCTCATAAGATAAAGCCTTCTTTTAATTACGTTGGTCTAAAAGAACTAAATCATTGTGCTGCTAAAATTGAAGAAATCGCTACAAAAAAAATCGACAGTGGTGAAATTCAAATGTTACTTGATAACATCAAATCAGTTTGTGCTGTTGCCTTCAAAGAGTTAGAAGAAGAAATAAAAAATGGTTTAGCATAACAAACACAACAATTCGAAATATTAAAAACTAAATTAAGACTACTACATAATATCTAATTATATGGCCAGAATATTCCTTGTTGAAGACGACATCATGGTGGCGACTTTAATGAAACAATCACTTTCAAAGAATGATAAATTTGAAATACATCATTTCACAAATGCGGAAGATTGCATTGCAAATCTGCATTTAAGGCCGGATATTGTAACCGTCGATTATAACCTTCCGGGAATGGATGGTTTAACCCTGATGGACAAAATCAAGTCTTTTGATCAAAACATCATGGTAGTGATTTGCTCAGGTCAGGAAAGTGTTGAAGTGGTAATTAGCTGTTACCGTAAGGGTGCTCAGGATTACATTTTAAAATCAGAGAACATGATTGCTGATATTGAAAGATCAGTAAATAACCTGGCGATGAATGTGACACTTCGAAAAGAGGTGGAATTATTGAAAGACCAGATCATTGACCGAAATAAATATTCGAATATTATAGGTAACAGCAATGCTATTTTGAGAACGCTGCGTTTAATCCAGAAAGTGGAGAAGAACAACATGATGGTATTGATTACCGGACAAAGCGGAACAGGAAAAGAACTTGTTGCCAAGGCCCTTCATTATAATTCTGACCGAGCACGTAAGCCATTCGTAATTGTAAACATGGGTGCCATACCAAATGAGCTTGTAGAAAGTGAATTGTTTGGGCATGAAAAAGGAGCATTTACTGATGCAAGAGAAAAGAGAATTGGAAAATTTGAAGAGTCGCATGAAGGAACCATCTTCCTTGATGAGATTGGTGAAATGGATATGAGCCTGCAGTCAAAACTTCTGCGCGTCCTCCAGGAGAAGGAAATATCACGTATAGGCAGTAATAAAATAATGAAACTTAACTTCCGGTTAATTGCTGCAACCAATAAGAACCTGCACCAGGAAGTGAAGGATGGCCGTTTCAGAGAAGATTTATTTTACCGCTTGCAAGGCTTCTTGATTCATCTTCCACCATTAAAAGAGCGAGGAGATGATATACTGTTGCTTGCAAGACACTTTTTAAATGATTTCGCCATGCAAAATCGTTTGGCGGAGCACGTAATCTCTAAAGAAGCATGCAAGTTTATGCTTGAGTATAGTTGGCCGGGAAATGTTCGTGAGCTTAAGGCTATAATAGAACGTGCAGCATTGATGTCGGAGAATCATACCATTACCCTTGACGACTTAACATTTGTAACAGCCTAACAACAAAATTTATTTCCTATCAATGAAATTAAGAAACCACAAACCGGTTTTAAGAATGACACAGCGGATCACTGTGAAAGAGAAACTCCGTTACATCGTGACTGGAGGATCCATAGCTGCATTAACAACTGCAAGTGTCATGTATATATATATGATGCAAACCAAGGAAGTTAAAGCTAAAAGTAGCCAACCAACTGAAAAAGCGGTTCACTATAATTTAAAATAACCTAAGGGATTTACTTTTAAGAATTAATTTATAACAATACTATTCAAAGACGCCAATCAACTTGTATTGCAATACGTCTTATTTGAAAAAAATAAAGCAGCTTAATGAAAACGAACAGATTACGCCCACAGCATAAATTAAAAACCCTGCAAAAGGGGACGTTGCTAGTAGCCTGTTTTTCCATTGCATTCATGATGAGTTATCTATTTATTGGTTTGAATCAAGCTGATCTAAAAAATTCCAATGCTGCAACAAAACTAGATATGTTAGCTACAGATCCTATTAACAATGGAGAAATAATCTGTGGTTTTGAATGGGATCAAAATCTGCCGATGCAATCCGACATTGGGCCCTCAGCAGAAAAAATTAATCTCAGTGCATCTGTTATTCCGGGAGGAAGAGATAATACAAATGGATTGAGTGCAGGAAATAATGGCCGCAACATCAATATGTTTATCACTGCAGAAAAAATATTTAACATCAACGGAATTGATATCAGTATTGATTTTCGCAGTTTCGAAGAAAGTGGAAGTTTTTTCACCCGGGGCAGCTATTTTAATTTTGGGATGAAAGGAAACAGGATCGTTATCAAATATAATGTCAAAGGAGATGATGGTAAAATTCGGTCAGTAGATGAAATAACACGTTATGAAGTTCCACAGGATACTATTTATAGGAACTACCGTTTTCTTTATAACCCACAAGAAGCAAAAGGAGAAATATTTGTTGAAAATGTTGCCGTATGGTCCAATCAAAGTGAATTTGGCGGTAATCTATGGTGGAATGAAACTGACCCCATTATTATTGGTGATGAGATGAATGGTGGCGCAAAAGGCAAAGCCATTATGGACAACCTGATGATAAGGTCTACCATGCGTGGCAGAACACTCCCATTGCAATTATTAAGCTTTACGGCTGAGGCACAAGGAAAAAATATTATGCTGAACTGGTTTACCGGCAGAGAAGAAGGAACTGACTATTTCAAAATTGAAAGAAGTCTTGATACCTATACATTTGAAGAGGTCGGAATGGTTAAAGCCGCCGGCAAAAGCAATGAATTAAAAGCCTATGCACTCCTCGATACCAAGCCATCATCCGGCGTTTCTTATTACCGTTTGAGTATGCCCAATACAGACGTAAAATCAGTGTGGGTTCCTGTTATCGCACTTAAAATGCCGATTTCAGCACTTCAAACTACATCAGAACCTTTTCCAGGTATCAGCGATGCCCCGAACAAATAAATAATTCAAAAATTGATAATAAAAAAAGCGTCTTTTTAGGCGCTTTTTTATTTATATGCATATTTTTGCCGTTATGGAGCAAGTTTATTGCTCCTTCCTTATTTTAAGAAAACAACCATTTACAGAAGGCTTGCATAAACACCTTTAATTCTTAAACATATTATGAAAAAAATTATTACCTTAAGTTTTATCATTTCATTAGTTAGTCAATCATTAATAGCCCAAACCGATACACTCTGGCATAAGGGGGGTATGTTTGGCGCTAATTTTAATCAAACAAGTCTTACCAACTGGGCACCCGGCGGTGAAAGTTCAGTGGCATTTGCAAGTTTGTTAAACTTATTTGCCCACTATAAAAAAAATCATATTGAGTGGGACAATTCTTTGGATCTCGGCTATGGCTTTATTAAACAAGGAGAACAAGGCATCAGAAAGAACGAAGACAAGATTGACTTTCTCTCCAAACTTGGTTATAAAACATCAGAAGAAAAGAAGTTTTTTTACACCGGCTTATTCAACTTTAAATCGCAGTTTGATTATGGTTATAACTACCCTACCGACTCTACTAAAACATTACTTTCCAAATTTCTTGCCCCTGCATATATTATGTTGGCCCTTGGAGTAGATTATAAACCCAATGATCATCTTTCATTTTTTGTTTCGCCTGTAACTGCAAAAATCACAATTGTAAATGACCAGGAGCTTGCTGATCAAGGCTCATTTGGTGTTGACAAAGCGGAATATGATGTAAATGGTGTTAAAACAAAAGATGGTGATAAAGTCCGTTATGAAATTGGTGCTTATCTAAATGCAAAATTTCAAAAAGATGTATTAACGAATGTGAACCTGCTTACAAAATTGGAATTGTTCAGTAATTATGTAGAAAACCCCATGAATATCGATGTAAATTGGGAGGTATTAATTTCAATGAAGATCAACAAATTGATGGTGGCAAGCATCAGTACGCAATTGGTTTATGATGATAATATCGACATACAAAAATACGAAAGCAAAAATGGTTATCTTGTTCCTGTTACAAATCCCAATGGAAGTAAGGTCGGCGGTCCAAGAACACAATTTAAGGAAGTGCTTTCCATAGGTTTTGCCTATAAATTCTAAGGTTTGAATTTGTCATTGTCTTTTTATCCGCAAAAGCGGAATACTAAATAATTTATTATTCCCACATGCATAACCTAACCATCTATCGATCATCAGCAGGTAGTGGTAAGACTTATACACTTGTCAAAGAATATTTGTTGATTGCATTACAATACCCAATGCAGTTCAGGCATATCCTTGCCATCACTTTTACAAACAAGGCGACTGCGGAAATGAAAGGGCGTATCATTAAAACACTTGGCGAATTGGCAAATGGCACTGTGTCGTCACTTTCCGAAGAACTGGAATTGCAAATTAATTTAACAAACTGTACATTGCAGGAACGTGCCACTGAAGTGCTATCCAATATTCTGCATCAATACAGTAGCTTTTCAATTTCTACGATTGATAGTTTCTTTAATGAAATCGTAAAATCACTTGCACACGAACTCAAACTATCACTGCGTTTTGAAATTGAACTTGATCAGGGTTATATCATCAGTCAAGCCTGTGAGCAACTATTAAACCTTGTTGGATCAGATGAAACACTGAGGCGCAACCTTGAGAAATTCATTGAATATAAAATGGAGTATGATAAAGGATGGAAAATAAAAGATGAATTATCTAAAATAGGACAACGCCTTTTTGATGAAGAGGCTGCTTCGTCCTTAATTGATTTCGACAACAATGAATACAATGAAATCATTAAAAAATTAAGGGTTATCCGATCAGGGTATGAAAAAACGATGACAGCGTTTGGAAACAAGTTTGTTCAATCGTTAAAATCAAACGGCTACTCCATAGAAGATTTTTCGTATAAAGAAAGTGGTGTTGCGGGCTATTTGATGAAAATCGTCACACCACTGTCATCAGATAAATATAAGCCAGGTAAGCGTGTTCTGGATACATCACTTGATGAGGAAAAATGGTTAAGTAAAGATAAAAGGAATAATCCGGTATTGGTTAGCTATGTAAATTCATTTTGTCACCCATTGCTTTTGGAAGTAATTTCTTTTTATAATGCAAATTATTTAATTTATAATTCAGCTGTTGAAGCGTTGCCGTTAATTTATGTAAGAGGCATCCTTTCAAAGTTAAATGAAGAAATTAAGCATTACCGAGATGAATACAATGTTATTACACTTAGCGATGCCAACAAATTAATCCGTTCATCAGTGCAAAGCAGTGACACTCCACTAATATTTGAGAAAACGGGTAACTTTTATTCCCATTATTTATTAGATGAATTCCAAGACACCAGCAGCATACAGTGGGAAAATATACGACCACTCATTAGTGAAGTATTGGCCAATAACAAGTCTGCTCTAATTGTTGGCGATGTAAAACAGTCTATTTATAGATGGCGTGGAGGCAATATGGAACTATTGCACAACGGTGTTGAAAAAGATCTGTCTGCATTCGAGGAGTTGATAAATGTTCAACAGCTTTCTGTAAATTATCGAAGTACTAAACAGATTATTGAATTTAATAATGCTTTTTTCGCTGCTGCACCGGCTATTCTCGATCATTATAATAAGTCGCCTTTACCGCTAATCAACGAGGCTTATGGTGCAGGGCAGCTTCATCAACAACTTCCTGAGAAATTCAAAAATAATGGCTTTGTTCAAATTAATTTATTAGCAAATAAAGCTGAAGACGATGATGATCATTGGCAAGATCGATCATTGAACTTAATGTTAAAACAGATTAATGACCTGTTAGCAAGCGGTTATCAATATGGTGATATAGCAATCCTTGTTCGAAAAAATGATGAAGGAAACCGGGTTGCCAATTTCCTTTATAAAAATGGCATACACCAGATACGTTCCAATGATTCCTTATTATTGTCAAAAGCACCGCAGGTTATTTTTATCATCAATTGTCTTCGCTATTTAATGAGCCCCGAAGACATTCTATTAACAAAAGAAATTGAATGGTACTTGCGCGACGATTCAGAATTAATAAAAGAATCATTACACACCTTTTTTGATTCCAAATCAACAAATAATGCGCAAATACCACTACTTGCAAGCTTTCGTAAGTTGAGAGGCAGCATTTCCATGTTGCCTGTCGATGAAACTGTAACACATATCATAAGTCATTTCCGTCTCAATCAGTTTGCCGATGCTTTTATTCAAAGATTTCAGGACGTTACTATTGAATATCTTCAAAAATATCCATCTGATGTTTCTTCCTTTATTAAATGGTGGGATGAAACCAATGAAAGGGCAAACTTCAGCGTGATAATGCCTGTAGAGAGCGATGCCATTCAAATCACCACCATACATAAAGCTAAAGGATTACAATTTCAGATTGTAATGATGCCATTTGCCGACTGGAAATTAAAACCCAAAGCAGGATCATTATTATGGGCGAATGCTTTTGATTCTGATCCATTTAATTTAATGGATGAATGGCCGTTGAATACCAGTGAAAAACTACTTGAAACAATTTTTAGCGAAAGTTATATAAAAGTAGCAGAAGAAAATTATATAGACAATCTGAACTTATTATACGTAGCATTTACAAGAGCTTGCCAACAATTATATATTACCGTATTAAACAAAGAAAAGTCTACTGAGAAGACCCTTAGTGATTTTATTATTGATATTTTAAAATCACATCCACAAATAGATACAAATGCTTCAATAATAACCTTTGGTGATTTAGAACCAAAATCGGCAGAAATTGCTGCTAATAAAAAATCGGGGCTTTTTTCACCAGAAACTGTTTTACTCAACTCCTACCCTATTCATAAATGGCAGCACCTGCTTTCATTAAAAACCGAAAATACATTTACTTCCAAAGAAATTGAAACGGGTTTAATGGTTCATAAAACGCTTTCTTTTATTCACAATGAAAAAGAACTTGAGCAGGCAATATATAAAGCAAAAAATTTATTTCATTTGGATGATAAAAATGTGAAAGTATTAGAAATGGCAATCAATCAAATATTTGATTTGTGCAGAGGTGAGCAATGGTTCAACGAGTACTACCAAGTGATGAATGAAACAGAATTTATTGCCCCTGATGGCACCATTCAAAGGCCTGACAGGGTAATGATTAAAGGTAATAATGCAATAATTATTGATTATAAAACAGGCGAAGAAAAAGATTCACATCACCGTCAAACGTTAAAGTATAAGGAACTTTTAACTGACTGTGGCTATTCTGATGTGCGATGCTGGCTAATTTACACATCCTCGAATAAATTGGTCCCGGTAAATTAGGTTCAACAACCGTTATAATACACATGATGTTTCCCTAAACAGGTGTATTCAGAAGCCGATTTACTATTTTTGCACCACCTTTTCACCTATTGTCATAGCTAAAGAAACAATAAAATGTCAAACGGAATCTACCCCATTACTCCTGCCATTAATGAGCCGATTTTAAATTATGCTCCCGGAAGTCCAGAACGAAAACAATTAAAGGAAGCTATTACCGAAGCCCGTTCAATAGAATTGGATGTACCGATGTACATTGGAGGTAAGGCTGTTCATACTGATAAAAAAAATGACTTGCGCCCACCGCATGATCACCGTCATTTGCTTGGTAAATATTCTTTAGGTGAAGCAAAGCATGTCACCTTAGCAATTGAAGCAGCATTAAAAGCAAAAAATGATTGGGCCTTCATGCCTTGGGAACAACGAGCTTCCATTTTTATGAAAGCGGCTGAATTACTGGCCGGGCCATATCGTGCAAAGATCAATGCCGCCACTATGTTAGGGCAGAGCAAAAATGTTTATCAGGCAGAAATTGATGCAGCATGTGAGATGATTGATTTTCTTCGTTTCAATGTGCAATATGCAAGGGAAATATATACGCAACAACCGATCTCTTCTCGCGGTGTTTATAACCGCGTAGAACAAAGGCCGCTAGAGGGATTTATTTTTGCATTGACGCCATTTAACTTCACAGCCATTGCCGGAAATCTTCCAACTTCATGTGCCATGATGGGTAACACAGTTGTATGGAAACCTGCATTCACGCAAATTTATGCTGCCCGACAATTGATGGAGGTTTTTATGGAAGCCGGGGTGCCTCCAGGTGTAATTAACTTAGTTTATACTCCAGGGGCCGTTACCGGTGATGTGGTTTTATCACACAAAGATTTTTCCGGAATTCATTTTACCGGATCAACAGGCGTATTTCGTGACATCTGGAAAACAATTGGAAATAATATTTCTACCTATAAAACATATCCTAGAATTGTAGGTGAAACTGGCGGTAAAGATTTTATCATAGCACATAAATCGGCAAATCCTGCAGAAGTTGTTACTGCTTTATCAAGAGGCGCTTTCGAATACCAGGGACAAAAATGCAGTGCTGCTTCACGTGCTTACATTCCATCTAACCTTTGGCCTGCAATCAAAGATGGTTTGGTTAAAGATCTTGATTCAATGAAAATGGGGCCTACAGAGGATTTCAGCAATTTCATTAATGCTGTTATTGATGAGAAATCTTTTGACAAACTGGCTCTATATATAGACAATGCAAAAAAAGATCCTGGTGTGGAGATTATTGCAGGTGGAACTTATGAAAAGAGCAAAGGTTATTTCATTAAACCGACAATTATTGTTGCAAAAGATCCATTGTATGTTACCATGTGCGAAGAATTATTCGGACCGGTGTTGACTATTTATGTTTATGATGAAAATAAATTTGAAGAAACTTGTGAGTTACTTGACAAGACCAGTATTTATGCATTAACAGGCGCAGTGATGGCAACCGACCGCTATGCAATACAAACAGCACTGAAGAAACTCACACATGCTGCAGGTAATTTTTACATCAATGATAAATGTACAGGAGCAGTGGTTGGTCAACAACCTTTTGGAGGATCACGCGCATCCGGCACAAATGATAAAGCCGGAAGTATGATTAATCTGTTACGATGGGTTTCTCCCAGAACAATTAAAGAAACTTTTGTAACACCAACTGACTACCGTTATCCTTTCATGTCACAGGAATAATCACATAAAACAACAATGCAACTCAACCTTACACGACCGCTAGTCTTCTTTGATTTAGAAGCAACAGGCTTAATCATTGGTACCGATCGAATTGTTGAGATTGGTATTTTAAAACTAATGCCTGACGGCAGCAAACAAATTAAAACGCGCAGGGTAAATCCTGAAATACCTATTCCGGCAGAAGTTTCTAAAATACATGGAATTTATGATAAAGATGTAGTCGGTGAGCCAACCTTTAAGGCAATGGCGCATTCGTTATCACAATTCATTGGCAATGCTGATTTAGCAGGATATAATTCCAATAAATACGATGTCCCATTATTGGTCGATGAATTCATTCGAGCCGGTGTCGAGTTTGAAATGAAAAACAGGAGAATGATTGATGTGCAAAATATCTTTCACAAGATGGAACAAAGAACACTATCAGCAGCTTATAAATTTTACTGCAGTAAAGAAATTGAAAATGCCCACAGCGCAGAGGCTGACATCACTGCCACTTTTGAAGTATTCGAAGCACAACTTCAACGATATCCTGAGTTAAAACCAGATGTTGATTTTCTTCACCAGTTTACCAGCATGAATTCCAATGTTGATTTGGCAGGCAGGATTGTATTTAACGAAAAGAAACAAGAAGTATTCAATTTTGGAAAACATAAGGGAAAAAGTGTAACCGAAATTTTCAGTAAAGAACCTTCTTATTATGACTGGATGATGGGCGGAGATTTTCCCGCTGAGACTAAGCAGGTTTTAACTGCGTTGAGGTTGCGGTCCATTAGCTCTAAACCTGTTTAAGGAAAAGATGGAATGTTGAATATTGAATGTTATTTAATGAATAATAAATATTGAATTTCGGGTTAACTTAACGCACATTTTCATCGCAAGTCACGTACTCATTTTCTAAAATTAATCGGAACAATAAGCTTGCAACTAAAATTTCTTCCCATATTATAAACCCCGGTGCGGCCTGTTACATTATTTACCTCATTGTATTTTAATCTGCTCAAATGACTTTGATAAGCCAGATCGGCGATATTAGTTACTGTAATGTAAATAGAAAACAATGTTCTCGATCCTGAAATCACATCTGTTCCAACTCCTAAATTGATAAGTGTATAGCCGGGGGTTGCTGTTTCTGTTCCGTAGGCAGCATAAAATTTATTTTGTTTGAAATAATTATCAACTCCAATTTTGAAATACGCATTTGCAAAAGAATTACCCAACTTCCTTTTGTTTGCCCGCAACTCGGTAGATATTTTTGGAGCGGGAGTAAACGGAAGATATTTTGTTGAATCGGGTTGATTGAGCTGAACGGATTGTACATATGAAAAAGAGTTTTCAAAATGCAACCAATCCAGAGGATGCGGATGAATATCAATACTGAATTCACCTCCGAAAAGGTTTGCGTCTCCTGAAGTGTATTCAAAGGTGCTGAATCCCTGAGTGATAGAATCACCACCTAAAACACTGTTTAATTTTTGCTGATAGATGTAATTGGAAATACTATTATAAAACAAATCGGCTTCTGCTGTGATGTGCTCCAAATTCAAACCAAGTGCATAATCCAACTGATAACTTTTTTCAGCTTTTAGCTGGGGGTCTCCAATAATGAAATTGACAGTACCTTCATGAACACCGTTGGCAGAAATTTCTGCAATGTTTGGTGCACGAAAACCTTTTGATAAATTCAGTTTTGTAAAAACTTCCTCATTGAATTGATAGGTTGCGCCAAGACTTCCTGAAATTCCGCTGAATGTAGAGTTGAATTGAGCGAATTGATGTAATGATGTTGCATCAGGTGTTTCTGTTTTCACTCCGTCGTTATCCAGGTATAAATCTTTTCCATGTTCATTTCTTGAATCAAAGCGCAAACCCCCACTGATATCAAGTTGGTGGAAAGATTTCTTCGCCATGGCAAATAGGCCTACATCAAAAAGACTGTAATCCGGTATTAAAAACTCTGTGCCTCTATTTTGCGATTGTTGATACATGCCATTTATTCCAAAAGAAATATCAAGACCATTTGCTTCGGGAAGTTCATAACGAACATCATAATTGATGGTATTCATATGAAAATAAAGACCATACTTTCCTTGATTAAGAATATCAGCATACTCCTGTCGTTGATTTTGCTGCCAACCGATAATGCTTTTCAAGCTTGAATTGCCAAAAATAAAACTGTTATTCAGTACAAATTTATAATGGTGAATTATCTGATATGGTGTAAGCGGTGTGTAGGATTTGAAATCGCCACTGGTTGTAATCACTGCGTCCTCTATTGAATCATTCAAAGCAATTGGTTTTACAAATTCACCTGTTGCACTGTCTCTCTCTCCTTCAACTATCCCTGTTGTGAGATTATATATGCTGAAATGCAAATGGGAATAACCCCATGATTTATTTATGCCGGCTATCCCTCCAAAATTTTTTTCCTTGTAACCAGAATTAAATACATATCCATCGTAATTATTTTGATATGCATGAGCCATTTTATTTGAATAACGAATGTCCCAGATAAACCCCTTCTGATTTCCTGCAAGATTGAATGAACTGCCGATCAATCCATTATTTGTTTGATAATTAGCAAGAATATTTCCTTGGAGTTTTCCCTCTGGTAATGTTGCTGCGGGTAGCATATTGATTACTCCTGCCATTGCATCAGAACCAAAAGCTAGACTCGCCGGACCTTTTAGTATCTCAACCTTGCTCACTGAGAATTCATCAATTTCAATACCGTGTTCATCGCCCCACTGTTGACCCTCCTGCCTGATTCCGTCATTAACTACTACTACACGATTGTATCCCAATCCACGAATTACCGGTTTTGAAATTC
Source organism: Bacteroidota bacterium (assembly GCA_031418215.1). Lineage (GTDB taxonomy): Bacteria > Bacteroidota > Bacteroidia > AKYH767-A > OLB10 > JANOXC01. The sequence goes on along the minus strand of JANOXC010000038.1, from coordinate 6,580 downwards.
CTGAACCTGTTGTTACTTGTGAAATACCGGGTTGTGTTGCAATTGCATCAATGATGTTTGTTGCAGAAAGCTGTTTGAGTTGAAGAGGCGATATCGTAGTTATAGAAGTAGGTGTTCTATTCTTCTCAGCTGACTTAGACAGCCCAGTTACCACAACTTCATTTAGTTCAGCGACAGACTCCTCCATTGAAAAATTTTTTATTGTCGTGGAAGTTAGATCAATATTTTCAGCAATTAATTTGTAACCGATGTAACTTACCTCAACTAATACCCTTGTCGTCGGCAAGTTATCAATCTTGTATGTTCCATCAATGTTTGACGTCGTTCCTATTTTTAAATCAGGAAAATAAATTGAAACACCAGGTAATGCCTCACCCGTTTTTTGGTCAGTAACCTTACCTGCCAATATTGCTTTTCCAATAGCGGAAATGTTTGTAATTAATGAAATTATAACAACGAAAAAGAAACTAATTTTTTTCATCCTATTTTGATTAAGAAAGAAACCACTTATTAAATGTTAGCTTACACCTGGATGTATCCCATGTAAAGCAACTAAAAACTGAAAAGAAGAAAATCAGGAACCCATTGGAGGACCCCTTAAAGAAAAATGGTACTTGTGCTGTTCAAATGAAATCGTCCGATAAAGAGTAAAATATTCGAGAGAAAGATTAGGAATAAAAGAAGTAAAAAACTGAAACGTTGTCTTATTGGATGTTACAGGAATATAATCGCAAATCGTACAATGATGTTCTGACTCATGAAAATGAATCGCAAGTCGTTCAGTACAATGCAAATCATTGCTGTGACAATATGAGTGCACAATTTCCGTTGCAGTCGGAAATAAAAACACTAAAAAGAAAAAGGTTGAGATAAAGTTCTTTAGTCGGAAAGACATAGCTCAAAAGTAACCATAATAAGTTTATTGCAAGAAAACAAATTGAGTAAGTGAAAAAACTTAATTTCCTGGCTGATTTCTCTTGCCCAATTCCTTCATGCATTTGATCAAAATCCGAAAATCATTGTTTGGCTTGTATTCTTTAGCATAAAGGGCTTCTATCCTTTCCCGCGTTGCATGGTCAATATTTCTATAAATATCGGCGGGCGACAAAACTCCCGGTTTGAAAGACTTCGCCAAAATCTTCTGTGAAAAACCCACCCAGGATACTCTAGCAAATAAAACCAGAAAAATATTTCTAAAAAATCCAGGTTTGTCCTTCATGATAATAATCAAAACCGGAGTAAAAATTAAAAGGATCAGGGAAGCAATAAAATCAAATAGACGCTTGTTACGCCGGTTAGCAGGTTGATTAATTGCATTGATATCAACAAAATACAAATGCCCTTGTTCATTAATGGAATTACTGCCGATTATATATAAGCTTTCAGGTGGAGCTATTTTAAACTCGACATCCCGATTACCGGTTTGCAACATTTGATCAATAATTTGTTGCGAAGAAAAATCGCGCGAACAAAATATCACTTCATTTACATCATACAAGGATATGATATCGCTTAAAGTTGCCGCATTTCCAAGATAAAACTTCTTCAAAGAATTATTACTTTCTTCAGCCAGCGGAGCAACATATCCGATGAAACTGGAGTTACTTCCACTCATTTGCAGAAGTGAAAGAATACGTTGACTTTCACTTGCGTTTCCGACTATGATTAACCTCTTATTTTCAGTGCCGGCCAACCGGCTAATCCGCGCAAAGTGAAAAATAGTTCTCGTGCTAATTGTGGAAAGACTGGCAATAGCAGCACCCAACAAAATCAGAGCACGTGAGAAACGAAATGCCTCAGGCAACAATGCATATACAACCAAAATAAAAATGGTGCCGCTAACTATTCCTCTTACCAATTTTGTGATTCTGAATGGCTTATCATAACCGCCACTTAGAAATGCGCTAATCAACCAGGTAAGAATATATAAAGGCACTACAACATCCATAAAAAACGGAGGGTAATGAATATCCTTTACGGTATACTCCCAATAACCTTTCAGAAAATACATTCCGGCATATATAATCGCGGCATCAAGTATTGGAAGCATAATTTTATCTGCAACCCTTTTTAAAATAGCGGCCCCGGCTCTTATATATATCGCGAAGTTGATCAAAAAAGAAAACAAAGCTGCATTCCCTTTCGCAAAATGTTTACTTGCAAAAATGGCCATTGCACGATAGAAGACAAATACATAATTAATACTGCTTTTTTTGGTACTCTCCCCTTTGTAGTGAATAATTCGAGTACCGGGAAAATAATAATTATGGAAACCTGCTTTTGTAATGCGGTAACTTAAGTCAATATCTTCTCCATACATAAAATAGTCTTCGTCCAGTAGTCCTATCACATCCAGAACTGATTTTCTGATCATCATAAATGCTCCTGACAATACTGCTACTTCATTCGTTTTATCCTTATCAAGATACCCCAAATGATAACGCCCGAAAGTTTTTGATTTTGGAAACAAAGCTGAAAGCCCGAAAATCTTGTAAAAGGCAACAGCAGGTGTTGGCAATCCGCGCTTAGACTCCGGCAAAAAGGCACCTTTTCCATCGATCATCTGAACACCCAATGCACCGGTATCAGCATGATCATCAAGGAATGTGCAACATTTGTTGAAAGTATCTTCTTCCACCACTGTATCAGGATTTAAAAGCAATATATATTGACCTGTTGATTGCTTAATGGCCTGATTATTTGCGGCGGAAAATCCTTTATTGTCAACGTTTGCAATCAAATTCACTTCGGGGAATCTTTGCCTTACCATTTCAACTGAGCCATCGCTTGAATGATTGTCCACTACAAAAATTTCAGCAGAAAGGCCCTTTGAAGCATTGCGCACAGAGAGCAGGCATTGCTCCAGAAAATACTGCACATTGTAATTGACAATGATGATGCTTAGCTTCATAGGATGGCGTAAAAGTAATTGAAAGTTTTAAAACGAAATGGCAACTTGATTATCAATCTCAACAAATTCTGTCATTCAGCGGTTTATTTTCAAAAGCTGCTGTTGCAGCAGTAGTAGGAAGTTTTTTAAAATTGGATTAAGGAGAAAAGCATTAGTGAGTTTTTCTAAAACCAGCTGTCACTCAGGAGGAGCCTATTTGAAATAATCCTTAATGTTTATTGCTAAGAAAATGTACATGTTTTAATTAATCATTCAGGTTGCATTTAAAAAGTTTCCTACTGAATGACATTATGGGTTAGCGAGGTTAACTGCTTCGTCCTCCAACATCATTTCAAAATTTTATTTCACCAAATTGTTTTCATAAAGCACACGATTTACAATGGAACGCCCAAGGGTTACCTCATCTGCATATTCTAACTCATTGCCAATGGCCACCCCCCTGGCTAAGGTGCTGATGGTGATATCAAAAGGCTTGAGTTTCTTATATATATAAAATACCGTTGTATCACCTTCCATAGTTGTGCTTAAAGCCATAATCACTTCCCGAAGTTTGCCTTGTTCAGCTTTTGCAGCGAGTGAATCAATATTCAGCTGGGAAGGACCTACACCATCCATCGGACTAATGATTCCTCCTAAAACATGGTAAAGTCCGCGATACTGACTAGTGTTTTCAATGGCCATTACGTCCCTGATATCCTCAACTACACAAACCAATTCAACATCACGCTTGGGGTCGGAACATATTGAACAAATCTCTTTTTCAGAAATATTATGGCATTGTTTGCAATAGCATACTTTATTTCGCAGCATGATCATGCTTTCCCCAAAACGTTGCACCTGCTCAGGCGATTGCCGCAATAAATGCAACACCAACCGCAAAGCACTCTTGCGGCCAATGCCCGGCAGTCTTGAAAATTCATTAACTGCTTCTTCTAATAAAGGTGTGGGATAGGAGTTCAGGCTGTAGCGGATTTGAAGAGCAAAAATAGGAAAAAATAGTAGGCAGTAGCAGTTGGCAGTAGGAAGTAGGCAGTTGGAAGCAGCAGTTAGCAGTTGCAGTTAGCAGTTGCAGTTTTAGTTGATAGTTGGCAATTGAGAATTAGCTGTTAACAAGAAATAAACCATTTCAAACAACATTAAACCATCTAAAACATTAGGCTCATACCATAAATTTTAAACGATGGCATCACGTTGATAAATTGACCAAACTTTAATTCTGCTCCCAATAGCTATCAGGATTGAATTCATAAGTTTGCCTTTCGAATCAACAATCTATGTCACCAACATTAATTCTTACTTGCGTATTAGCTTACTCTGTGATGCTTTTTGTCGTGGTTTGGTTCACCAGCCGCAATGCAGATAATGAATCCTATTTCATTGGCAACAAATCGAGCCGCTGGTATGTTGTAGCTTATGGAATGATTGGCGCTTCTCTTTCAGGTGTAACTTTTATGTCTGTTCCAGGTGCTGTTTTTACAACTCAATTTTCATATATGCAGGTTGTTTTGGGATACATGGTGGGCTATGCCTGCATCGGTATGATTTTAATGCCTGTTTATTATCAACTCAATCTAACTTCTATATATACCTATCTGGAACAACGATTTGGAAATGTGTCCTATAAAACAGGCTCCTTGTTTTTTATCATATCAAGAGTTATTGGAGCATCCTTCCGAATGTACATTGTCGTAAATGTACTGCAGACATTTGTTTTGGATAAAATGGGCGTCCCTTTCTGGCTGACAGTTTTAGTATTTATCATACTAATTCTTTTATACACTTATGAAGGCGGAGTAAAAACCATCGTGTGGACAGACACTTTACAAACCACTTTTATGCTTTTGGCATTGGTATTTAGTGTTGTGATGATCAGCAAACAATTAGGACTGTCATTTGGGGATTTATTTACAAAAATCAGTGAATCGGATTACTCCAACTTTTTTGTACATGATATCAAATCCCCCAATTATTTCTGGAAAAATTTCTTAGGTGGTGCGGCCATAGCAATCGCCATGACAGGACTGGATCAGGAGATGATGCAGAAAAATCTAAGTTGTAAGAACATTGGTGAAGCCAAGAAAAACATGTTTACTTTTTCTTTGACATTGGTTGTGGTAAATTTATTGTTCCTCGTCTTAGGAACAGTACTTTGTTTTTATGCCACACAAAAAGGAATTGTAATTGATCCTAAACACACTGATGATTTATTCCCGAATGTAGCACTGAATTATCTCGGCACAATACCTGCAATCATTTTCATCCTGGGACTCATATCAGCAGCTTATCCCAGCGCAGATGGCGCACTCACTGCTTTGACAACAGCATTTTGTTTTGATTTTTTAGGGATTCAGAAAAATGAAAAATTAAATACAGATCAACGTAAACGAATACGGTACATGGTTCATATTGGCTTTGCTACTGTCTTGTTATTAACAATTGTTTTGTTTAGGGTAATTAATAACGATGCTGTTATCCGCAATGTCTTTCGGGCAGCTACTTATACTTACGGACCATTGTTGGGATTGTATGCCTTTGGATTTTTCACGAAATGGAAAGTAAAAGACAATTGGGTATGGCTGGTTTGTATTATTTCTCCTGTAGTCTGTTACATTTTAAATGACTTTATTCCAATTTGGTTTGAGGGTTACAAGTTGGGATTTGAGCTGCTAATTATTAATGGTTTCATTACGTTTTCGGGATTATGGATTTTAAGAAGGAATTGATAATTAAATATGCATAAACGGTATTTTGTTATTTGCGCTTCCTTCCTTTTGATAACTGCTCCGTTTTTTTCACAGGCGCAACAAAATGCAACAAAACTCTGGCTATCGGAAACAAGTCAAATACGTGTACATAAAAAATGGAGTATTCACTTTGATGCTCAATACCGCACTTTTGAAATTACACCAAATACCGAACAACTAATTGCAAGAGGAGGCATTAATTATCACCTGAACAGTTCCTCCTTTGCTAGTGTTGGATATGCCTACGCAGCCAATTTTGCATCCGACAAAGAACAATATAGTGCAGCGCAGGTCACAGAAAATCGCCTTTGGCAACAATTCCTTATTCGCAAACCTATCGGAAAATGCACAATTGAAAATCGATTCCGTCTTGAACAAAGATGGATTGAGTCAAAGAATAAAACCCAATATCTAAACAGGATAAGGTGCCTTTTACGTGTTAATGTTCCGCTCATTAAAAACAAAGCGAAAGAAAATCTTTTATCTCTGAGTTTTTCTGATGAAGTTTTTTTTCATTTTTTTCCTATAAAATTCGACAGAAACCGTTTGTCGGGCATTTTGTTATATCAGCTTAACCCACAACTGATAATCCAAGCCGGATACATGGCTCAAACAACAAATACAACAACCAATCATATTTTGCAAACCGGTATTGCTTACAATCCTGATTTAAGGAAAAAATAAAATCTTTTTTATTCTTTCCTGTTTTCAACATGGGCCATTAAAAAGCTTGTAAGCGCAAGCATGACAAAATAATTTTACATTTTCATTATTTTTCAAGGAATCTTCGGATCAAGTTTCTAATGCAACAATTTTGTTATTAATATGAACTTATCATTTACTGACTTAATTTTACAATATTAAGTAAAGCGGATTTGAGCTCTGCTGGAGAGTAACTCAACTAGGAATAGCTTAATCCATATGC